>NZ_AWQP01000061.1:0-14137 GCF_000972175.1 Pseudomonas syringae pv. coryli str. NCPPB 4273
TGCGTCGTCTGTGCCATCGTGGTAGAAAAGCACTTTTGCGGCAGTGGCTGCGGTTTTGACTATCGTTGCGCACGCTCCAGCGTGGGAATGCCGGTCTTGACGCTCCGCGTCAAACATCTACGCGGCAGCGCAAGAGTCAAAACCGGACCTCGTCCTCTCCCTCTGAAAAAACCCGAAAATCCCTGTTGAGTGATTTTATTATCAGTTGTACGATGACTTACGACATCGGCACTGACCCGGTGATCCTCTAACAATTATGTCCTCCAGGGTGTTCGAATAATGAATCCACAAGAACTGAAGTCCATCCTCTCATCCGGTCTGCTGTCTTTCCCGGTTACCGATTTCAATGCCCAGGGCGACTTCCACCGCGCCGGCTACATCAAACGTCTCGAGTGGCTGGCCCCTTATGGCGCAAGCGCTCTGTTCGCCGCGGGCGGCACAGGTGAGTTTTTCTCCCTGGCTGCCAGCGAATACTCCGAAATCATCAAGACTGCCGTCGACACTTGCGCCACCAGCGTGCCAATCCTGGCCGGTGTAGGCGGTGCGACTCGTCAGGCCATCGAGTACGCTCAGGAAGCCGAGCGTCTGGGCGCCAAGGGCTTGTTGCTGCTGCCGCACTACCTGACCGAAGCCAGCCAGGACGGCGTTGCCGCGCACGTCGAAGCCGTGTGCAAATCGGTGAAGATCGGTGTGGTGGTCTACAACCGTAACGTCTGCCGCCTGACGCCAACCCTGCTGGAACAACTGGCCGAGCGTTGCCCGAACCTGATCGGTTACAAGGATGGCCTGGGTGATATCGAACTGATGGTTTCGATCCGCCGCCGTCTCGGTGACCGCTTCTCGTACCTGGGCGGCCTGCCGACCGCTGAAGTCTATGCCGCGGCCTACAAGGCGCTGGGCGTGCCGGTCTACTCGTCCGCAGTGTTCAACTTCGTGCCGAAACTGGCGATGGACTTCTACCACGCCATCGCCCGCGACGATCATCAGGCGGTCGGTAAATACATCGACGATTTCTTCCTGCCTTACCTGGAAATCCGCAACCGCAAGGCTGGCTATGCCGTGAGCATCGTCAAGGCCGGCGCGAAGATCGCCGGTTATGACGCAGGTCCGGTACGCGCACCATTGACCGATCTGACGCCAGACGAGTGCGACATGCTCGCTGCACTGATGGACAAGCAAGGCAAGCAATAACACCTGCCACGACAAAGCCGCTGAGCGATCAGCGGTTTTTTCGTTGCACTGCATGACCCTTACAGGTGGCAGAGGTCGTCGCCGTGACGCTGCCAAGGGGCCTGTAACGCTACACCCAAAAAACAGCTTTACCCGCGTAAAAAAATAATCAGTGGGAGCTCTACCATGCAAAAGTCCAAGCCGACGCACGTCCGCTATTTGATCCTGTTGATGCTGTTTCTGGTCACCACGATCAACTACGCCGACCGCGCCACCATCGCTATCGCTGGTTCCAGCATTCAGAAAGACCTGGGCATCAGTGCCGTCACGCTGGGCTATATTTTCTCCGCATTCGGCTGGGCCTACGTGGCCGGTCAGATTCCCGGTGGCTGGCTGCTCGACCGTTTCGGGTCGAAGAAAGTCTACGCCATGAGCATTTTCACCTGGTCGCTGTTCACCCTGCTGCAAGGCTATGTGGGCGAGTTCGGCGTCTCCACGGCAATCGTTGCGCTGTTCATGCTGCGCTTTCTGGTCGGGCTGGCCGAAGCGCCGTCCTTCCCGGGCAACGCGCGCATTGTCGCCGCCTGGTTCCCGACTGCCGAACGCGGTACTGCTTCGGCGATCTTCAACTCGGCGCAGTACTTCGCCACCGTACTGTTCGCTCCGCTGATGGGCTGGATTGTCTACACCTACGGCTGGCAGCACGTGTTCGTGGTGATGGGCGCGTTCGGCATCGTGTTCTCCATGATCTGGATGAAGGTCATCTACGGCCCGCGCAATCACCCGATGATCAACGAGGCCGAACTGGAGCACATCTCCAGCAATGGCGCGCTGGTCGATCTGGATCAGGACAAGGGTAAAGGCACGCAAAAAACAGCCAGCAGCGGTCCCAAGTGGGATTACATCCGCCAGTTGCTGACCAACCGCATGATGCTGGGTATCTACCTCAGCCAATACTGCATCAACGGCATCACCTACTTCTTCCTGACCTGGTTCCCGGTGTACCTGGTTCAGGAGCGCGGCATGACCATCCTCAAGGCCGGCATCATCGCGTCTCTGCCAGCGATCTGCGGTTTCATCGGCGGCGTGTTGGGCGGGATCATTTCCGACTACCTGCTGCGCAAGGGCCATTCGCTGACCTTCGCACGCAAGGCGCCGATCATCGGTGGCCTGCTGCTGTCGACCTCGATCGTGACGTGCAACTATGTCGATATCGAATGGGTGGTCGTGGGCTTCATGGCCCTGGCATTCTTCGGCAAGGGCGTGGGTGCGCTGGGCTGGGCTGTGATGTCCGACGTATCGCCCAAGCAGATCGCCGGTTTGAGCGGCGGCCTGTTCAACACCTTCGGTAACATTGCATCGATCACCACTCCGATCGTGATTGGCTACATCATCAGCAGCACCGGCTCGTTCAAATGGGCGCTGGTGTTCGTGGGCGCCAACGCGCTGCTGGCGGTGATCAGTTACATTTTCATCGTGGGTGAAATCAAGCGTGTGGAATTGAAAGAGCCGCCTGCCAAGGGGCCATTGCTGAACGACTCGGTCAGCGACCTTTCCGAAGCAAAATCCTGAGGAAACCGTGATGAACCTGATTCAACATGCCGATTCGCCACGTTATATCCGGCTGCATCCGCTGGATAACGTCGTGGTTGTGGTCAACGACCAGGGTGTACCGGCCGGAACCGAATTCGACAACGGCCTGGTCACTGTCGATAACGTACCGCAGAGCCACAAGGTCAGTACCGTTGACCTGGCCGTGGGCGAGGCCGTGATTCGTTACGGCCACACCATTGGCTACGCACTGCAACCGATACCGCGCGGCAGTTGGGTCAGGGAAGACCAGTTGCGCATGCCTTCCGCGCCTGCGCTCGACAGCCTGCCGATGTCCGATGCCGTGCCGGAAAAGCAGGCGCCGCTCGAGGGTTACACCTTCGAAGGCTATCGCAACGCCGACGGCACCGTGGGCACTCGCAACATTCTGGGCATCACCACCACCGTGCAGTGCGTGACCGGTGTGCTCGACCATGCGGTCAAGCGCATCCGTGACGAACTGTTGCCCAAGTACCCGAACGTCGATGACGTCGTGGCGCTGACCCACAGCTATGGCTGCGGCGTGGCCATTACGGCCACCGATGCCTACATCCCGATCCGCACGGTGCGCAATCTGGCACGCAACCCGAATCTGGGTGGCGAGGCGCTGGTGATCAGCCTGGGCTGCGAGAAGCTGCAGGCCGGGCAGGTCATGCACGAGGGCGACAGCTCGGTGGATCTCAGTGAGCCCTGGCTGTATCGCCTGCAGGACTCCAGCCACGGTTTCAATGAAATGATCGAGCAGATCATGGAGCTGGCCGAGACGCGTTTGAAAAAGCTGGATCTGCGGCGTCGCGAAACGGTTCCGGCGTCGGAGTTGATTCTGGGCATGCAGTGCGGCGGCAGTGATGCGTTTTCCGGCATTACCGCCAACCCGGCGCTGGGTTACGCATCGGATCTGCTGCTTCGCGCTGGTGCGACAGTGATGTTTTCTGAAGTGACCGAAGTGCGGGATGCTATCTATTTGCTGACTTCCCGCGCACAGGATCAGGACGTCGCACAGGCGCTGGTGCGGGAGATGGACTGGTACGATCGCTATCTGGCCAAAGGCGAGGCAGACCGCAGCGCCAACACCACGCCGGGCAACAAGAAGGGCGGGTTGTCGAATATCGTCGAGAAGTCTCTGGGATCGATCGTCAAATCAGGCAGCAGCGCCATCAACGGCGTACTCGGCCCGGGCGAGCGGGTCAGCGGCAAGGGGTTGATCTTCTGCGCGACGCCGGCCAGTGACTTCGTCTGCGGCACCTTGCAACTGGCTGCCGGCATGAACCTGCATGTGTTCACCACCGGACGCGGCACTCCTTATGGTCTGGCGATGGCGCCGGTGGTGAAGGTCTCGACCCGCACCGAGCTGGCCCAGCGCTGGCCTGACCTGATCGATATAGACGCCGGACGCATTGCGACCGGACGCGCGAGCATCGAGGACCTGGGCTGGGAGCTTTTCCACTTCTACCTGGACGTGGCCAGCGGCAAGAAGAAGACCTGGACCGAGCATTACCGCCTGCACAACGACATCACGCTCTTCAATCCGGCACCGATTACCTGACTGGAGCGTCACGAACGGCATGCCCACGCTGTGGAATGCAGTTCCCGACGCTCTGCGTCGCAAGAGGACGCGGAGCGTCCAGAAAGGCATACGACGCAGAGCGCCGCACGATAGTTGAGATGATCGTTCCGCACGCTCCGCGTGGGAATGCAGTTCCCGACGCTCTGCGTCGCAAGAGGACGCAGAGCGTCCGGAAAGGCATACGACGCAGAGCGCCGCACGATAGTTGCGATGATCGTTCCGCACGCTCCGCGTGAGGAACGATGTGCGGGTAAATACGCCTACCTTGCCCATGCGCTGCCTGGGCATGTCGTTCTGAACGCTCTGCGTCCGTTCTTGCCTCTGCGCTGAGCACCCGTTCACAATCCGAAATATTCTCTGAACTTTAAGGCTCTTTTTGACCTCTTCTACAGTAGGGCAGCCGATCTGGTTGCCTTCGTTGATGGTGCAGGAGATTTCAAATGGGTTGGATATCGGAAAATCATTTGTGGTTGTTCGCAGCGCTGACCGCCCTGATCGTGATTTCGGACATCTGGGCAGTACTGCGTATTCGCAAGAGCAAGACACAATCCAGCAACAAGCTGATGTGGATCATTGTCGTTGTTGCCGTGCCGATCGTTGGCGTGCTGGCTCTGCTGATTGCGGGTCCGAGTCATGTGGACACACCGGCCAGACCTGAGCAGCAAAGCACCAAGTACTGACCCCGCTTTTCAAAAATACCCCGCCTGCGGGCGTGGGTATTTTCCCTTGTAGACCGCTCCCTTCTGTTTTTCGACACCTTTGCTCATGAAGGTGAAATATCGGCTGGCAAAAATAAAAATCTCTGCAATTCTTCTGCAATGGTGAGGTGTTTACATGCTTGCCATCCAGACCTGAACAAGGAGAAAGCGTATGTCGATCTTGACCAAGTGGGCGTTACAGGCAGCTGCGTTGTTTGTGCTGGGCTGGATGGCAGTTTCGGTGGCGAGCTGGAGCAATCACGTTGCCAATGGCACCGGCAGTGATCGGCTGGCAGAGCTGAATGCTGGCGTATTGAGCAGCCAGGTGCTGGCTGTGTCATCGTCTCCCACAGCGCAAGGCGAGTAATCCTGCCGCATCAGCGCGGGAGCACCGGCACTTTTCTGCAGGCAAAAAAATGGCCCACAACGGGGTGGGCCAAATGGGATTCATCAAAGGAGTAGGGCCAATTTACGCAGCCGGACGTGAAGGGGATGTGAAACGGATGTCATGGAAACGAGAAGTGGTTGGATAATTCAAGCGGCGTCATGACGGGGTGAAACAGCGTCGCCCATTGCCTGGCAACGCTGTATGGATTAATTCGCGGGGAGGGCGTCGGTCTAGCGAGCGGCCGCCTGAACGCTTATTTCAGCGGCTGCGCGGCGTGCCATATGCGGCAGCGAATGAGGCGCGTCGATTCTGGATTTCATGCGGTCGGCAAATTCTCTGGCTTCCTGCCAGCTCCGGCATTTGACCGGGTAGTCGTCCAGTATTACAACCCAAGCGTCGCCATATACACCTTCTTCAATTCGGATGAGCATTGTTGGCATCTCCTTTCAGTGAGGGTAAGTCTGTGCCGGGTCATCGGCGCTAAAGCTGACGCACGAAATCCTGCGCCGAAAATCGGTGTCTCGCTACAAAAAATTACAATTCCCGATGAGTGCGCACAGCCTGCAAGCAAACGTGCTCTGCGGCTATCGAGGCTGTGTTCGTGGGCAAGCCTGACTCAGAAATGTGACAGGCTGATGGATAAGCGCCGATCAGAACGCCAGCTTGAAGCCGATGGTGCCCAGCATGATGGCCAGGAAGGGCCGTAGCAGGTCATCGGAGACGCGGCCGGCCATGTGGCTGCCCAGGTAGATACCGGGCAGTGAGCCCATTAGCAGCCAGCCCAGCAATTCCCAGTTCATGTTGCCCATGCTTGCATGACCCAGGCCTGCGACCAGCGTGAGAGGCACCGCGTGGGCGATCTCCGTACCCACCAGACGCCGGGTCGGCAGCAGTGGATAGAGGATGAACAATGCCACCGTGCCCAGCGCGCCCGCACCGATGGAGGTGAGAGCGACCATGGTGCCGAGGATCAGGCCGGTGATGACGGTCAGTACCGTCAGGCTGGTGCCGCTGAAAAACGAGTAGCCGTCCCCTCGCCGGTGAGCGAAGGCCAGCAGTTTTTTCTTGAACAGAACGGCGAGTGCAGTGAGCAGCAGCACGAACCCGAGTGCCTGCTTGATAATCGCATTGAGCGCTTCGGGGGCAGTATGCAGGGTGCTCAGAAACCACAGCGTCATGAGCACCGCCGGGACGCTGCCCAGAGTCAGCAGGCCGGTGACTTTCCAGTCGATGTTGTCGTGCTTGCGATGGACCAGAACCCCGCCGGATTTGGTAATCGCCGCGTACAGCAAGTCAGTGCCGACCGCCGTGGCCGGATTGATGCCGAACCACAACAGTATCGGCGTCATCAGCGAGCCGCCGCCGACCCCGGTCATGCCAACGATGAAACCGACTACCAGACCTGCAACGACGAAACCCAGACCACCCGCTTCCATATCCAACCTTTTTCAAGCAAACGCATAGGCAAAAAGTGGCGGGCAGCATAACGGCTTGTGGTGTAAACGGTTATGAAGATGTGTTCTAACGTTATAACCGTTTGTCGCGCACGATTGCCGCTTCCGCGGCTTCGGCAGCACTCTGCAGGCGTTGGTTCGGGCCGATCCAGTTCAGAAGAGCCTCGGCTTCCATGGGTTTGGCGATCAGGTAGCCCTGGCCTTCATCGCAGCCCCATTGTTTGACCAGGCGACGAATCTCATCGGTTTCGATGCCCTCGGCCACGACGCAGTAACCGAGTTTCTTGGCCAGACCGATCAATGCCTTGACCAGACGCTGATCGGTTTTGTCGGACGCCAGATTGCGGATCAGCGACTGGTCGAGCTTGACTGTCGTCGCAGGCAACTGCCGCAGGTAATTCCAGTTGCTGTAGCCCGTGCCGAAGTCATCGATTGCCACATCCATGCCCATCTGACGCATGCGCTCCAGCTGGTGGCGTACTTCTGCCGGGTTGTGCATCAACGCGCCTTCAGTGAACTCCAGCTCGAAGCGGGTAGGGTCGATCTTGTGCTTGCCCAGCAGGCGGATCATCCGGTCAGTGAACGCAGGGCCGGTGAGGTCTTCGGGCGTCACGTTGATCGCAATACGGAAATCGAAGCCCTGTTGCTGCCAGCGAGCGGCCTGTTCGATGGCACGGGTCAGCACCCAAAGGCTCAGCGGGCGCATCAGCGCGGTCTTCTCGGCCAGCGGCACGAACTCGGCAGGCCCGATGGCCCCGAGTGTCGGGTGATTCCAGCGCAGCAAGGCCTCTACCGACGTACACAGGCCGGAGTCGAGGTCGATACGCGGCTGGTAGACCAGACGCAGTTGATCGTGAGCGTGCACCGCACCGGTCAACGAACTCAGCAGTTTGAAAGCACGCTGCTGGGCGGCGTCGAAGTGCGGTTCATACATCGCCCAGCCGAGATCGCGGTCGCGGGCATCGTCGGCGGCGCTGATCACCATGCGCATCCAGTCCTGTTCTTCGACCGGATTACGGTTCAGGGTCACGACCCCGAGCCCGACCTGCATCTGAACGGGAATGCCCCGACACTCAACGGGCGTCTCGAAGTCTTTGAGGATGGTGCGGAACAGGTGTTCGGGGGTACGTTCCCCTGCCAACAGAAAGCCGAAGCGCGTAGGGCTGACCTTGTACAGGGAACAGGTTGGCGGCAGCAGGCTCTCCAGGCGGCTCTTGATCGCCGTCACCAGATCCTGCGAAAAGCTGTAACCCAGGGCCTTGACGATGTCGTTGAGGAACGCGGAGGTAATCATGTCCACCACGACCAACTGATAATCGACACTGGATGCCACTGCCTGACTGATGTCTTCCTGCAGGCGCGAGCGGTTGTACAGGCCGGTGGGCTGATCAATGAAGCAACTGAGTCTCAGGCCGACAATGCGCTTCATGACCAGTGAGGCAAAGCGCTTGAGCATCTGCGTCTGGTATTCGCTCATCGGCTCGCGCGGCTTGGTGTCGATCACGCACAGGCTGCCCAGGGCAATGCCGTCATCGGTGATCAGTGGCGCGCCTGCGTAGTAACGAATGTCAGGGTGGCCGGTCACCAGGCTGTTGTTCACGAAGCGTTGGTCGAGCGTCGCGTCGGGAATCTCGAACAGCGTGTCGGACAGGATGGTGTAGGCGCAGAAGGACACGTTACGCGGTGTTTCACGGGCATTCAGGCCCACCCTGGCGCGGAACCACTGACGATGCTCATCGACGATCGAGATCAGGGCAATCGGCGTCTCGAAAAATGCAGCGGTCATCGCGACGATTTCATCGAATACGTCATCGGACGTATCTTCAAGCACGCACAGCTCCCGTATGCGCAACAGACGTTGCGTTTCATTCAGGGGAATGGGGGCACTGGCGTTCATGACGATTCTCAATGGGTACTCGATGATGACTATATGACATCACGAAACTCACTTTAACAGACGAAAAGATTCCGACCACAGCGGCGAGATACCGATTAATCGGCCGCAGATCGGATTTTTTGAACGCTATCGTTGTTCAAGCCGCACACGGCGAGGGGTTGGCCGTTTGTTTACGGTAGCTTGCGAGCACTACCATTCGTCGACTGGCCGAAAATAAGTGAATCGAGCGTCATCATGCAGGCTCTTCGGCTACCTTTTTTACGTGCTGAGTGAGCAAAGGCTTTATGCAGAAGAGGCGGTATTCGTGGCGTCAGATGGCAACGCGGCGCGGATGGTTGTACCGTCATCCTTGACTGCGCGGGAGTTCTATCTGGCGCTGGGCTTCAGCGTGGTGCGGGAACATCTGGAGGGAGAAGAGCGCACGTTTATCATGGAGCGGCAACTGTGCGTCTGAGGCATTCCATGCCTTAAGCGGTAACTTCCTGCATTTCCTGAAGTTGATAGTGCGCGTACAGCGTGCTGGCGATCAGCGTGCAGAATACTTTCAGGGTATCGAGGGTATTGGCATCATCGAGTGGCGCAGGCTTGGTATCCAGGCCGCACAGGGTGCCGAAGAAATCGCCGTTGGGAAAAATGATCGGCAACGAGAAATAGCTCTGGAAACCATACATTTTACTAATGGGATGTTCTGCGTAGACGGGGTCGGTCGCGACTTCGTTGATCACGATAGGCTGGCGATGCTGACGCAATTCATTGCAGAACGTGGTCTCCAGCTTGAGCTGATGACCGGCTTCCAGCCCGAACTGGATTTCGTCGTAAACAGCGCATGCAGTCCAGCTGGCCTCGGTGACTTTGGCGATTGCCGCAAATCTCAGCCCGGTCAGCCGGGTTACCAGCCGTAGCAGACTGGAAGTGGCCTCGATTTCACTGATGACTGCCAGCTCTGCGGAAGTCAGGTTGTTGTTCAAAATGTCTCATCCTGGTCATAAAAGCACTGATGCGGCCTTGGCAGTACGCCGGGCGCTGCCGATCCCGTGCAGGAAGTGATCGTGTCATACCTGATCGTGGCTTACATGAAATATTTTGTTGTTCGCCGCCAACTATCGAATGAGTTTAATGCCCCTGTCAACGTTACGGGCTTTTTCAATTAGTCTGAGCTCGTCAACAGGTCTTCATGGATCCTATTTCAACTAGTGGAAGCAATGCGTCTGACAGGCTGTCAGCAGAGCGGGGCGGCTTGCAGGTTTTGAAAGGAGGGGGCTGTAGGAGCGGGACCGTTATCGGTTTTTTGTCGAGCGCGGCTGGCTCTATAAAAAAGGGCAGCAGACGAATCTGCTGCCCTTCTGTCATGCCTGGTCAGCGTGGATGCCAGGATTACGTCTTGAAGCGCAGCACCAGATCATTCAGGTTAACCGCCAACTGCGACAGTTCGGTACTGGCGATCAGGGTCTGCCGGGTGCCTTCACTGCTCTGCACGGCCAGGTCACGAATGCTGACCAGGCTTCTGTCGACATCACGCGCGACATGCGCCTGCTGCTCGGAGGCCGCCGCGATCTGCAGGTTACGGTTATTGATCTCGAGTACCGAGTCAGTGATCTGGCGCAGCGACTCCCCGGCATCTTCTGCGGTCTTGCGAGTGCTGTGAACTTCCTGAGTGCTCTTCTGCATGGACTCGACGGTGGCGGAAGAACCGGCCTGAATCGCGGAAATCATCTGTTCGACTTCTTGCGTGGACGTCTGTGTGCGGTGCGCCAGAGCCCGTACTTCATCGGCTACCACAGCGAAGCCGCGACCCTGTTCGCCAGCACGTGCAGCTTCGATGGCGGCGTTGAGTGCCAGCAGGTTGGTCTGTTCGGCAATGCCGCGAATCACGCCCAATACTTTGCTGATGTTCTGAGCCTGACCGGCAAGCGCAGTAACCTGCGCGGAAGAGCCCTCGACCAGGCCTGTCAGGTTCTGCATGGCGGTCAGGGTTTCGGCAACGCGCTGGTTACCCAGATCGGCGGAAAGGCTCGATTGTTGGGCAGCCTGCGAGGTCGACGTAGCATTACGAGCGACCTCTTCTACGGCAGCACTCATTTCGTTTACCGCGGTAGCTGCCTGCTCGATTTCGCTGTTCTGCTGTTGCAGTGTGCGGTCGGCGCTTTCGGTGATCGACGTCATTTCGACGGCGGCGGTGCTCAGTTGCGCGGACGCGCCGGAAATTTCATGAATGGTGGTGCGCAGATTCCCCGACATGGTGTTGAGCGCAGTCATCAAGCGTGATGCTTCATCACTGCCGCTAACGCTTAATTGCCGGGTCAGATCGCCGGCGGCAATGTCTTCCGCCAGTTTCAGCGAGATGCTGATCGGGTCGACAATGCTGCGTGTCAGGGCAATCGCGAGTACCACGGTAAGCAGGAACGCTGCGATCAGCACAGTCATCAACACGTTGACGCTGTGGTCGTAGACTGCAGTGGCATCTTTCCCGGAGACGACCGCTTCTTCAGCATTGTGCCCGCGTAGCGCAGTGAGTTTTTCCTGATAGATGGTTGCCTTTTGGGCTTGCTCGCCGTTGGCAAGGGAGACTGCTCTTTCGTGATCAGAACTGTCCAGCGCGACAACCTGTTTCAAGCCGTCAATGTAAACACCCATCTTGTTATTGGCTTCTTCGAATTGCGCCCGGTCGGCTTCCCCCGACAGCAGGTGTTTTTGATAGAAGTCGCTGTTGGTACGCAGCGCCTCGATCGCTTCCCGGACCTTGGCCTCTGCGGTGGCGTGTACGCTCGGATCGTTGCTGGCGAGCATCCTGATGCTTTCCAGGCGCGCGTGAAGCAGGGCGATCTGAATGTCGTCGACGACCTGGATGCTGGGCAGTGAGTTTTCTTCTATGTTCTGCTCGGCGACGCGCAAGTGGCCGATCTGTACATAGGAGAAGGCACCCAGACCGATCAACAGCAAGGTAATGACGCCAAAACACAGGGAGGCCCTGCGTGAAATACTTAACGATCTGAGGTTCATGGTTGCCTCCAGCGGCAAAACAGGCGGAAGGCAAGTACTTTCCTTCCAATAACTGTTTTTCTGCTGAAAACGAGAGAGCTTTAACAAAACAGCCATGAAAGTTATTTCATAATGGCTTTATGCAACTATTCGCTGTCAGGCAACCGTATGTTATGAAAAAGTTCCAGTAACACTGTGAACAAAGTTAACCGTTAGTCGGGTGAATTTTATTAAAGTATTCGCTCTAATAATACAACTCCAAAGGCATGGATCCATCAGTCCTGAACGTCAAGCTGCGGACTCTTTAACCGGTTCGACCAACGTGTCCAGAAAACCTGCAATGCATCCCATGCAGGCCATTCGTTCTTCTACATGGGGCATGTGACTGGACTCTTCGAAAACAGACCAACTGATGTTGGGGACATTGTCCACATAGGGCTTCACGACGAGCGGTGTGGCTTCGTCATACTTCCCGGAAATCAGCAAGGTCGGAACGCTGATGCGTTTCAGGCGATTGACGATGGTCCACTCCTTCATCGTGCCGATAACGTGAAACTCGGTAGGGCCATTCATGGCGAGGTAGACGGTCGGGTCGGCGTCAATCGCGTCGAAGGTACGTTTTACCTCCTCCGGCCATGGGGTGATGCGGCAGACATGGCGGTCATAAAATACCCGCGAGGCTTTCAGGTATTCCGGGTCTTTCAAGGTTCCCGCCTGTTCGTGCTTGAGCAACGTAGCCTGCACGTCGGCTGGCAGATCCTTGCGCAGCCGGTTGGCCTCGTTTACCCAGGTGAGCATGTCTGCGGGGGAGTTGGCGATGATCAGTGCCTTAAGCCCTTTGGATGAGTTTTCGGGCGAAGGTTCACGCACGGCGTGCTCTGCCGCCAGCATGCCGCCCCACGACTGGCCCAGCAATGCGTAGTTGTTTTCAATGCTCAGGTGCTCAAGCAGGTTGTCGAGTTCGCTCAAGAACAGATCGACCGTCCAGAAGTCATCACCTATTTTTGGCAGTCGAGTCGACTTTCCGTTACCCAACTGATCGTAGTGGATAACGGCCCGGCCGGTGCTGGCGATGTCCTTGAACGAATCGACGTAGTCATGCGTACAACCGGGGCCGCCGTGCAGAATGACCAGTGGTGTGCCGGGACCGTGCAGGTCACCTGTGATGCGATACCACGTCTGATGTTCGCCAAAGGGCGCGAAACCTTCCTTGATCGTCATATCTGCCATGTCGCCGGTCCCTGCTGGATAGTTTGGGGGCACCATAGCGCGGCGTCTTGCGTCTCATAACTATAGAAAATGATAGGTTTTGGCCGATAAACCGGTCAGTGGTCGAGTAAACGGTAGTGAACGGCACGTACCACCGCCTGTACACGGTTTTTGGCCCCCAGCTTCTGCATGGCCGAATTCAGGTGCAAGGTCACCGTGGCGACAGAACGGTTGAGCTGATCGGCAATCTCTCTGGCCGTCAGGCCCTCGGCAGACCAGCTGAGGCATTCGCGCTCGCGCGGGGTCAGCCTGATCGCATTGCACGAGCGAATCTTCTGGTCGAACAGCGGGTAGGCGACCTCCTGAAAGGCGTGAGCAAGCAGGCCAAACTCGGCCAGGCTCTGGCGCGCGTCCTCGAGGGCGACGTCGCTGCCGTCCGCACACAGACCGGTCAATGTGGCGAAACCGCCTTTGGGCATGTGGATCGGCACCGTCACGCCACAGGTCATGTGTGAGTCATGCAGGTAGCGCACCACCGGCTTGTGCATATCCGTGATGAACGTTTTCAGGACCGTCTCGGCCCTGGGCTGGTATGACCATACAAAAGGCGAGACGCTGGCGACGGCCAGGTGTTGCACCGGATCGATCTGGTAATAGCCCTGACTGCACCAAAGCGCGTACCAGTCCGCAGGTGTATTGCGCAATGACAGCAGCGACGGGGTGATCAGTGCTCCATCATGGGACACCGGCACCGGGCTGTAGTCGTAAATCACAGCATCGAATCCGAGATCCGATGCCAGTAGCAGCGCGCAATCCATTTGCTGATCCAGCGTGGATGCAGACTGCAGCCGCGAATTGAAATCCGACAACCTGATATGCATGGCATGACCTCCTTTGTCATTGAGCCGATGTAGGGCTCTAGGCTCTGTACGAAAAGTGGCTGCGCTCGGTGATGCTTCGTTAAAAACAGGCTCGGATGCGAGTCCAATCGGAATGCTCATTTACAACACGTAGAGTCGAACGCGACCCCGGCCGTTCCTCGCCTGTTTTTGCCTCGCCTGACCTTCGCTCGCCGACTTTTTAGATCGGAAGAGCGTCGTGTAGGGAAAGAGTGTAGATCTCGGTGGTCGCCGTATCATTAAAAAAAAAAACAATAAACGAATCTCACTTGTACCCTTATCTCCC
>NZ_AWQP01000062.1:0-54426 GCF_000972175.1 Pseudomonas syringae pv. coryli str. NCPPB 4273
TCTACGTGTTGTAAATGAGCATTCCGAGCCTGTTTTTAACGAAGCATCACCGAGCGCAGCCACTTTTCGTACAGAGCCTAAAAGGGGGCAGGGGAGCCGCTGAAGCTCCCCACCCGTATTCCGAACACTCCGTGATCGAGTCCCGCAATGAACAGTGAATTTCGCAAACCGCTCCCTGGCACCCGACTGGATTATTTCGACGCTCGGGCGGCCGTCGAGGCGCTCAAGCCCGGTGCCTATGCCACGCTGCCCTACACCTCGCGGGTGCTGGCCGAGAACCTGGTGCGCCGTTGTGATCCGGCGACCTTGAATGCCTCGTTGATGCAGCTCATCGAGCGCAAGCGTGATCTGGATTTTCCCTGGTTCCCGGCACGCGTGGTCTGCCACGATATTCTGGGTCAGACCGCGCTGGTCGACCTTGCCGGGCTGCGCGACGCGATCGCTTCGCAGGGCGGCGATCCTGCGCTGGTCAACCCGGTGGTTCCGGTGCAACTGATCGTCGATCACTCGCTGGCAGTGGAGTCCGACGGTAATGACCCGCAGGCGTTCGCCAAGAACCGCGCCATCGAAGACCGTCGCAACGAAGACCGTTTTCATTTCATTGACTGGACCAAGCAGGCGTTCAAGAACGTCGAAGTGATCCCGCCGGGCAACGGCATCATGCACCAGATCAATCTGGAGAAAATGTCACCGGTGGTGCAGGTGCTCGACGGCGTAGCCTTTCCCGACACACTGGTGGGCACGGACAGCCACACGCCGCACGTCGACGCCCTTGGCGTGATTGCCATCGGCGTCGGCGGGCTCGAGGCCGAGAACGTCATGCTCGGGCGCGCCTCGTGGATGCGTCTGCCGGACATCATCGGCGTCGAACTGACCGGGCGCCATCAGCCAGGCATCACCGCCACCGACCTGGTGCTCGCGCTGACCGAATACCTGCGTCAGCAGAAAGTGGTCGGTGCCTATCTGGAGTTTTACGGCGCAGGTGCGTCGAGCCTGACCCTGGGCGACCGGGCAACAATCTCCAACATGGCACCTGAATACGGCGCGACGGCGGCGATGTTTTCGATTGATTCGCAAACCATCGACTATCTGCGTTTGACAGGTCGCGAGGACGAGCAGGTCAAGCTCGTCGAGCTGTATGCCCGGCACACCGGTCTTTGGTCGGACAGCCTGAGCGAGGTGCAGTACGAGCGGGTGCTGAGTTTCGATCTGTCCAGTGTGGTACGCAACATGGCCGGGCCCTCCAACCCCCATGCGCGGGTCGCCACCGCTGATCTGGCGGCCAGAGGGATTGCCGGGCAATGGGACGAGGTGCCGGGGCAGATGCCCGACGGCGCGGTGATCATCGCTGCGATCACCAGTTGCACCAACACCAGCAACCCGCGCAACGTCATTGCCGCCGGTCTGCTGGCACGCAACGCCAACCGCCTGGGGCTGCTGCGCAAACCCTGGGTCAAGTCATCGCTGGCCCCCGGCTCGAAAACCGTAGCGCTGTACCTGGATGCCGCCGGGCTGACGTCCGAGCTGGAGCAACTGGGTTTCGGCGTCGTGGCCTTTGCCTGCACCACCTGCAACGGCATGTCCGGCGCGCTCGATCCGCTGATCCAGCAGGAAATCATCGACCGCGACCTTTACGCCACGGCGGTCTTGTCCGGTAACCGTAATTTCGACGGGCGTATTCACCCCTATGCCAAGCAGGCCTTTCTGGCCTCGCCGCCCTTGGTCGTGGCGTACGCCATTGCCGGGACCATCCGTTTCGATATTGAGAACGACGTGCTGGGCGTCGCCGAGGGCCGGGAAATCCGTCTCAAGGATATCTGGCCGAGCGATGAAGAGATTGATGCCGTCGTGCAGGCATCGGTCAAGCCGGAGCAGTTCCGCCAGGTCTATATCCCGATGTTTGCCATCGAAGAGCACAGCGGGCCGAAGGTCGAGCCGCTTTACGACTGGCGTCCGATGAGCACCTACATCCGTCGCCCGCCCTACTGGGAAGGTGCGCTGGCCGGAGAGCGCACGCTCAAGGGCATGCGGGCGCTGGCCGTACTGCCGGACAACATCACCACCGATCACCTGTCGCCGTCCAACGCGATCATGCTCGACAGTGCGGCGGGCGAGTACCTGGCGAAAATGGGCCTGCCGGAGGAAGACTTCAACTCCTACGCGACCCATCGGGGCGACCACCTGACCGCCCAGCGCGCGACCTTTGCCAACCCGCAACTGGTCAACGAGATGGCAGTGGTCGACGGCAAGGTCAAAAAAGGCTCGCTGACCCGTATCGAACCCGAAGGCGTGGTCACGCGCATGTGGGAAGCCATCGAAACCTACATGGCGCGCAAGCAACCGTTGATCATTATTGCCGGTGCCGACTATGGGCAGGGCTCGTCCCGTGACTGGGCGGCCAAAGGCGTCAGGCTGGCGGGCGTCGAAGCGATTGCTGCAGAAGGGTTCGAGCGTATTCACCGCACCAACCTGGTGGGCATGGGTGTGCTGCCGCTGGAGTTCAAGCCCGGCACCAGCCGTCTGACCCTGGGCATCGACGGCAGTGAAACCTTCGATGTGATCGGCCAGCGCACACCCCGTGCGACGTTGACGCTGGTGATTCAGCGCCGTAACGGCGAGCGCGTCGAGGTGCCGGTGACCTGTCGTCTGGACACCGCCGAAGAGCTCTCTATTTATGAGGCGGGCGGCGTATTACAGCGTTTTGCTCAGGACTTTCTGGAGGCTACTGCATCGTAGCTACGCTGGAGCGTGAGGAACGCCAAGCGTGCGCAAGAGCACTATCGTGCCCATGCTCCGCGTGGGCATGCAGTTCTGGACGCTCTGCGTCCGATTTTGAGCGCGCAGCGCGCTCTTTGAACAGGACAACGAATTCATGGCTCATTCACCCCAGATCCGCATCCCCGCCACCTACATGCGCGGTGGCACCAGCAAGGGTGTGTTTTTCAGGCTGACTGATCTGCCCGAAGCTGCACAGGTTCCGGGCGCGGCGCGGGATGCGCTGCTGTTGCGGGTCATCGGCAGCCCTGACCCCTATGAAAAGCAGATCGACGGCATGGGCGGGGCGACGTCGAGTACCAGCAAGAGCGTGATTGTGTCGCGTAGCAGCAGGCCCGACCACGATGTCGATTACCTGTTCGGCCAGGTGTCCATCGACAAGCCGTTTGTCGACTGGAGCGGCAATTGCGGCAACCTGTCAGCGGCCGTGGGGCCATTCGCGATTACGAATGGCCTGGTCGACCCGGGCCGTGTTCCGCAGAACGGCGTCGCGGTGGTGCGTATCTGGCAGGCCAACATCGGCAAGACCATCATCGCCCACGTGCCTATCAGCAACGGCGCGGTGCAGGAAACCGGTGATTTCGAGCTGGATGGCGTGACCTTCCCGGCAGCTGAAGTGCCACTGGAGTTTCTTGATCCGGCGGCGGACGAAGAGGGCGCGGGCGGCTCGATGTTCCCCACCGGCAACCTGGTGGACGAGCTGGAGGTGCCCGGCATCGGCATTCTGAAGGCGACCATGATCAATGCCGGCATCCCGACGATTTTCGTCAATGCTGCCGACATTGGTTACTCCGGCACTGAGCTGCAGGGCGATATCAACAGTGATTCGCAGGCGCTGGCCCGTCTGGAAGCCATTCGCGCCTACGGTGCTGTACGCATGGGCCTGATCGGCAACATCGATGAAGCTGTCGCACGCCAGCACACGCCCAAGGTTGCATTTGTCGCTGCACCCGCCGATTACGTGGCGTCGAGTGGCAAGCCTGTCGCTGCGCAGGATATCGAGCTGCTGGTCCGCGCCGTGTCGATGGGCAAGCTGCACCACGCGATGATGGGCACGGCTGCGGTAGCCATCGGCACAGCTGCGGCCATTCCGGGCACGCTGGTGAATCTGGCCGCTGGCGGTCAGGCGCGCAGTGTCGTCAGCTTTGGCCATCCCTCCGGCACATTGCGGGTCGGCGCTCAGGCCGTTCAGGAGGGCGGAGACTGGAAAGTCACCAAGGCCCTGATGAGTCGCAGCGCCCGCGTGCTGATGGAAGGCTGGGTACGTGTGCCGCAGCCAGGCGCCTGAAGTCGTCAGCTTGCAAGGGGGGGGCTCGCAGCGTCTACTTGAAACGTCGCTCCACGCCTTTTTCGACCAGCACCTTGGCGGAGATTTCTTCCACCGAAAAATGCGTGGAATTGATGTGCGCGATGTTCTCGCGGCGGAACAGGCTTTCCACCTCGCGCACCTCGAATTCGCACTGCGCGTAGCTGGAGTAGCGGCTGTTGGGCTTGCGCTCATGGCGGATCGCGGTGAGACGGTCCGGGTCGATGGTCAGGCCAAACAGTTTTTCGCGATGCTGTTTGAGCGCCGCAGGCAGTTGCAGCCTCTCCATGTCATCTTCGGTCAGCGGATAGTTGGCGGCCCGGATACCGAACTGCATGGCCATGTACAGACAGGTCGGGGTTTTGCCGCAGCGCGAGACGCCGACGAGGATGATATCGGCCTTGTCGTAATAATGTGTTCGTGCGCCGTCATCGTTGTCCAGCGCAAAGTTGACCGCCTCGATGCGCTCCATGTAATTGGAGTTATGCCCGATGGAGTGAGATTTACCCACGGAGTAGGAGGAGTGTGAACTAAGCTCCTGCTCCAGCGGGGCGAGGAAGGTCGAAAAGATATCGATCATGAAGCCATTGGACGTCGCCAGAATCTCGCGAATGTCCTGATTGACGATGGTGTCGAAGATGATCGGCCGTACATCGTCCTTGTCGGCGGCATTATTGATTTGTTGTACCATCGCCCGCGCCTTCTCGACGCTGTCGATATAGGGCCTGGTGAACTTGTTGAACGTAATGTTTTCAAATTGTGCCAACAGGCTCTGGCCCAGGGTTTCGGCGGTGATACCCGTGCCGTCCGAGATGAAGAAAGCGGATCGTTTCATTTTTGCCCCAGGCCTTAAGCAGTTGACGAATTCTGGCTATCATAGGCGTGCTGGCCTGCCATGAGAGCCCGCAGGTGCAGCTTTTTTGCACGCATGGTTCTGCACACTCGGTTTTGAACGCCCGACCTGTACGTCCGGGCAGACACGCCTGAAGCCACACCGCCTGTGGCGCAGGTGAATGAGCTTTTCCCAACAACAAACACAGTTAGTGGAGAGATCACCTTGGTAGAGTACGTAGTTTCCCTCGATAAGCTCGGCGTCCATGATGTAGAGCACGTGGGGGGCAAAAACTCGTCCCTCGGCGAGATGATCAGCAACCTCGCAGGTGCTGGTGTTTCGGTGCCCGGCGGCTTCGCGACTACCGCCCAGGCTTACCGTGACTTTCTTGAGCTCAGCGGCCTGAACGAGCAGATCCATGCTGCGCTGGACGCCCTTGACGTCGATGATGTCAACGCGTTGGCCCGCACCGGTGCGCAGATTCGTCAGTGGATCATGGAGGCCGAGTTCCCCGAGCAGCTCAACGCCCAGATCCGTACTGCGTTTGCCGAGCTCTCTGCGGGTAATCCGAACTTGGCCGTGGCCGTGCGTTCCTCCGCAACGGCCGAAGACTTGCCGGATGCCTCGTTCGCCGGCCAGCAGGAGACCTTCCTGAACATCCGCGGCGTCGAGAACGTGATCCGTGCCGCCAAGGAAGTCTTCGCTTCACTGTTCAACGACCGTGCGATTTCCTACCGCGTACACCAGGGCTTCGACCACAAGCTGGTCGCGCTGTCTGCGGGCGTGCAGCGCATGGTGCGTTCCGAAACCGGTACGGCCGGTGTCATGTTCACCCTCGACACCGAGTCCGGCTTCCGCGACGTGGTGTTCATCACCGGCGCTTACGGCCTGGGCGAGACGGTTGTGCAGGGCGCCGTCAACCCGGACGAGTTCTACGTGCACAAGGACACGCTGGCGGCTGGCCGCCCGGCGATCCTGCGTCGCAACCTGGGCAGCAAGGCGATCAAGATGATTTACGGCGAAGAAGCCAAGGCCGGTCGTTCGGTCAAGGTGATCGACGTCGAGCCTGCCGATCGCGCGCGTTTCTGCCTGAGCGATGCCGAAGTGTCCGAGCTGGCCAAACAGGCGATGATCATCGAGAAGCACTACAAGTGCCCGATGGACATCGAGTGGGCCAAGGACGGTGACGACGGCAAGCTGTACATCGTTCAGGCGCGTCCGGAAACGGTGAAGAGCCGTGCTTCGGCCAACGTCATGGAACGCTATCTGCTTAAGGAGACCGGCAAGGTGCTGGTCGAAGGCCGTGCCATCGGTCAGCGCATCGGCGCGGGCAAGGTGCGCATCATCAAGGACGTGTCCGAGATGGACAAGGTCCAGCCCGGCGACGTGCTGGTGTCGGACATGACCGACCCGGACTGGGAGCCGGTCATGAAGCGCGCCAGCGCAATCGTCACCAACCGTGGCGGTCGTACCTGCCACGCGGCGATCATCGCCCGTGAGCTGGGCATCCCGGCAGTGGTCGGCTGCGGCAACGCCACGCACACCCTTCAGGATGGCCAGGGTGTCACGGTTTCCTGCGCCGAGGGCGACACCGGTTATATCTTCGAAGGCGAGCTGGGCTTCGACATCAAGACCAATTCGGTCGACGCGATGCCTGATCTGCCGTTCAAGATCATGATGAACGTCGGCAACCCGGACCGCGCCTTTGATTTCGCCCAGTTGCCCAATGCCGGTGTCGGTCTGGCGCGTCTGGAGTTCATCATCAACCGCATGATCGGCGTGCACCCCAAGGCGCTGCTCAACTATTCGGTGCTGCCACCGGAAATCAAGGAAAGCGTCGACAAGCGCATCGCCGGTTACGACGATCCGGTCGGTTTCTATGTCGAAAAGCTGGTCGAGGGCATCAGTACCCTGGCTGCCGCGTTCACGCCGAAGAAGGTCATCGTGCGCCTCTCGGACTTCAAGTCCAACGAGTACGCCAACCTGATCGGCGGCAAGCTCTACGAGCCTGAAGAAGAAAACCCGATGCTGGGCTTCCGCGGTGCGTCGCGCTATATCAGCGAGAACTTCCGTGACTGCTTCGAGCTGGAGTGCCGTGCGCTCAAGCGTGTGCGCGAAGAGATGGGCCTGACCAACGTCGAGATCATGGTGCCGTTCGTCCGCACCCTGGGCGAGGCGAGCCAGGTGATCGATCTGCTGGCCGCCAATGGCCTGAAGCGTGGCGAAAACGGCCTGCGCATCATCATGATGTGCGAACTGCCGTCCAACGCGATTCTGGCGGAAGAGTTCCTCGAGTACTTCGACGGCTTCTCCATCGGCTCCAACGACCTGACCCAGCTGACGCTCGGTCTCGATCGTGACTCCGGCGTGATTGCCCACCTGTTCGATGAGCGTAACCCGGCGGTCAAAAAGCTGCTGTCCAATGCCATTCAGGCGTGCAACAAGGCTGGCAAGTACATCGGCATCTGCGGGCAGGGGCCTTCCGATCACCCGGATCTGGCGCGCTGGCTGATGGATCAGGGCATCGAGAGTGTGTCGCTGAACCCCGATTCGGTACTGGAGACCTGGTTCTTCCTCGCCGAGGCACAGGCGCCTGTCTGACAGGCGGCGGCTTACCTGAGGCACGTCCCTTACAAGACCGGGCGGCCGTGTGACGCGAACGCGGCCTGAGCCGTCATGTGGTTCAGGTGTTTGAATGAGGCGGTTTCTTCGGAAGCCGCCTTTTTTATGGCGCACCGCGAGAAGCCGGAACGCGTGGTTTCATCCCGTCTGTCAAACCAGATAAAGAGTGATATGCAGAGCAGCAGCCAGCTTTTTCCCGTGGCCTTGATCAGCGCCGAGCGTCGTGGCGATCTGGTCGAGGACGTCTACCGTCTCAAACCTGCCAACAGCCCCGACGCCAGTGTCGAACTGGCGGTAACCCGGCTGGGGCGCGTCGATCAGCCGGATGTGCGTGGCACTCCGGTCATACTGCTGCATGGCAGTTTTTCCAACCGGCGGTTCTGGTATTCGCCCAAGGGCATCGGTCTGGGCGCGTATCTGGCGCGGGCCGGCTATGACGTGTGGATTCCTGAAATGCGCGGCCATGGCTTGTCGGCTCGCAACCTGAGTTATCGCAGCAATTGCGTGGCGGACTACGCGCGTTTCGATTTGCCAGCCATTGCCGCGTTCGTCGTCGAGCAAAGTGGCCAGATACCGCACTGGATCGGCCACTCGCTGGGCGGCACGAGCCTGGCGGCAGCCTTGGGCGGTCAGTATCTGGGGGCTGATACTGCGGCGTCTGTGGCGCTGTTCGGCAGCCAGGTCAGCCGCACCTACTGGCCGCTGAAAGTCCCGCCACTGCAATGGTCTGCGAAGTTGCTGTTGAGGTCCTTCGAGCATATCTCCGGACCGCGTTTCAAGCGCGGGCCGGAAGACGAGCCGATCGGTCTGGTTCTGGAAAGCATGCGCTGGCACGGGCTGTTCGGACGTTTCGGTGAGCGTGACAACAACTGGTGGGCAGGGTTGAGCGCGGTTCAGGTGCCGGTTCTGGCTGTCGCTGCGGCCGGCGACCATCAGGACCCGGTGTGGGCATGCCGTGAACTGTTCGAGCAGATCGGCAGCGAACACAGGCAATTCCTCTGCCTGGGCCGCGAACACGGCTTCAGCGAGGATTTCGACCATGTGCAGATGCTGGTCAGCAAGGCCGCGCAGCAGCAGGTCTGGCCGCGAGTGATCGAGTGGCTGGGTGAGCGTTCCGTTCCTGAACAGGTTGCAGAGTTTCAGGTCGCGGTAGGCAGTTAGCCGGTAAAGTCGCTATGGTTAGGCTCATCCGGTCGTGTCTGTTTCAGTAAACCGTCTGTATCAATCGCGACCCCATAGCCGATGACAGGAGTTGACCCATGCACTACCTCACCCCCGATCTGTGTGACGCCTATCCGGACCTGATTCAGGTCGTGGAGCCGATGTTCAGCAATTTTGGCGGCCGCGATTCATTTGGTGGCCAGATCGTCACGCTGAAATGTTTCGAGGACAACTCCAAGGTCAGGGAGCACGTCGAGCTCGACGGCAAGGGCAAGGTCCTGGTCGTCGACGGCGGTGGCTCACTGCGTTGTGCGCTGCTGGGTGACATGCTGGCTGACAAGGCTGCAAAGAACGGCTGGGAAGGCATGTTGATCTACGGCTGCGTCCGTGATGTGGATGTCATCGCCCAGACTGACCTGGGTGTCCAGGCGCTCGCCAGTCATCCGAAGAAAACCGAGAAGCGCGGCATAGGTGAGCTGAATGTGCCGGTGACCTTTGGCGGCGTGACGTTCCGCCCCGGTGAGTACCTGTACGCCGACAACAACGGCGTCATCATTTCCCCATCACCTCTGACCATGCCGGAATAAGCGAAGTATCCATGTTCGATGAAGCAAACGCGCAGTGGGGGCTGGTTCATGCCCTCGTTTTGGACGGTAAGGGTGGGGCGCGTTTCATCGCTCGAACCGAGTTGCAGGACCTTGCATTGCAGCCAGAAGAAAGCCTCTGGCTGCACTGGGATCGTAGCCATCCGCAGACGCATGCCTGGCTGCGCACCGGCAGCGGTCTGAGCGAGTTTGCCTGCGACCTGTTGCTGGAAGAGAACACCCGGCCGCGTTTGCTGCCGTTGCCGGAGCAAGAGCTGCTGCTGTTTCTGCGCGGCGTGAATCTGAATCCCGGTGCGGAACCCGAAGACATGGTCTCGGTGCGTATCTTCGCTGCCGCGCAGCGGGTGATCTCGCTGCGCCTGCGTCCGTTGCGCGCCACCGAGGAACTGATTGAGCTGCTGGGGCAGGGCAAAGGCCCGAAGAGCGCCTCGGAGCTGATTCTGCACCTCGCGCAGCACCTCACTGACAAGGTTCAGGACCTGGTGGGTGAACTGACCGAGTCGGTCGATGAAGAGGAAGAAAAGAACGACGCCGACGAACGGTACAATCCCGAGCATGGCAAGCTGCTGCACATCCGTCGACGCGCTGCCGGCCTGCGCCGGTTCCTTGGGCCGCAGCGAGATATTTATGGTCAGCTTTCACGCATCAAGCTGTCCTGGTTTGCCCATGACGACGCTGATTACTGGAATGAGCTGAACAACAGCCTGACCCGTTATCTGGAAGAGCTCGAGCTGACCCGCGAGCGGGTGGGGCTGCTGCTGGAGTCCGAGGACCGGCGCCTGCGCGAGCACATGAACCGCACCATGTACCGCTTCGGGATCATTACCTGTATCTTTCTGCCGATGAGTTTTCTCACCGGTCTGCTGGGTATCAACGTTGGCGGCATTCCGGGTTCGGCCAGTTCGTACGGCTTTCTGGTGGCCTGTCTGCTGATCGTCGCACTGGGCGCAGGGCAGTGGTGGTTGTTCCGCCGTTTGCGTTGGGTATAGGGCGGGCCTGGATGGTTATTTGGCGAGCCTGTGTGACTTGTTGTTTTCGCGTCGCGTCTTTGAATGACATTACGTGAGGTGCCTGATGCACGATCCGTTTGAAGAATCTTTACGCGACATGCTCAATTCTTCATCCTCCAGCCGGGATGATGACGCATGTCTGGGACGCGTCCTGAAGACCGCCAATCGCCAGGTCGGCGCCGGTGTGTTGTTCGGGTTGCTGGGCCGCTGGTCGCAGGCGCTGATGATCGCCGTGAACAACGGTTCGGCCCACGTCTCTCCCGTTTCTCGTCGCACCTCGAGTGGTGCGCGTTCTATCGATAAGGCTGATTGAGCATGGAACTGAACCTCTGGACCCAGAGCCTTCTTGCTGCAATGACTGCATTGTGGACCAAAGTCGCAAACTTCATCCCCAACCTGTTCGGCGCCCTGGTTGTGGTGTTGCTCGGTTTTGTCGTCGCCAAGCTGCTCGACGCACTGCTTTCCAAATTACTGGCCAAACTGGGCCTTGATCGTCTGGTCGGCGGTACCGGCCTGACCAAGATCATCGGCCGCGCTGGCGTCAAGGTGCCGGTCTCCACGCTGATCGGCAAGGTCGTCTACTGGTTCGTTCTGCTTATCTTTCTCGTATCGGCCGCTGAATCTTTGGGCCTGCAGCGGGTCTCAGCGACGCTGGACATGCTGGCGCTGTATTTGCCCAAGGTATTTGGTGCCGCGCTGGTGCTGCTGGTCGGTGTGCTACTGGCGCAACTGGTCAATGGCCTGGTACGCGGTGCTGCCGAAGGCGTAGGGATCGACTACTCTGCAGGCTTGGGGCGAATTGCCCAGGGGCTGGTCATTATCATCAGTATTTCGGTCGCGATCAGCCAGTTGGAGGTCAAGACCGACCTGCTGAACCACGTTATCGTGATTGCGCTGATTACCGTTGGTCTGACAGTGGCGCTTGCCCTGGGCCTCGGCAGTCGCGAAATTGCCGGTCAAATCATTGCCGGAATTTACGTCCGCGAGCTGTTTCAGGTCGGGCAACAGGTACAGATAGGCGAGACGGAAGGGCAGATCGAGGAAATCGGTACGGTCAAGACAACACTACTGACAGACGAGGGGGAGCTGGTGTCGTTTTCCAACCGCATCCTGCTCGAGCAGAGAGTAAGCAGCCGTTAAGCGGTTAACCTGCTAATGTATGCCGCCAGGTTGCCGATACAGGCCATGGCGGACATTGACCTGACTGTCGGCAAGATTTGTTTTGAATAAACCTCAACCGTTTTCGACGCGCTACGATCCACGCGAGCTCTCAGATGAGGAGCTGGTTGCGCGCGCCCACGTTGAGCTGTTCAATGTGACGCGGGCCTACGAAGAATTGATGCGCCGTTACCAGAGGACACTTTTTAACGTCTGTGCACGTTATCTGGGGAACGATCGCGACGCTGACGATGTCTGTCAGGAGGTGATGCTTAAAGTGTTGTATGGGTTGAAAAATTTTGAAGGTAAATCTAAATTTAAAACCTGGCTGTACAGCATCACCTACAATGAATGCATCACGCAGTACAGGAAGGAACGGCGTAAGCGTCGCTTGATGGACGCGCTGAGTCTGGATCCACTTGAGGAAGCGTCGGAAGAAAAGGCGCCCAAACCTGAAGAACGGGGCGGACTTGATCGCTGGCTTGTGTATGTGAACCCGATCGATCGGGAGATTCTGGTCCTGCGTTTTGTTGCAGAACTTGAATTCCAGGAGATCGCTGACATCATGCACATGGGCTTGAGCGCAACGAAAATGCGTTACAAGCGGGCTTTAGATAAATTACGAGAGAAATTTGCGGGAATCGCCGAAACTTAATACGGTGCAAATATCTCTAACAAACTGGCAAGGTCTGGTAGACTTGCCGCTGAGTTGTCCCCCTGTGTGGGACTGCTTAATAATCATCAGATGGGGATTTAACGGATGAAACTGAAAAACACCTTGGGCTTGGCCATTGGTACTATTGTTGCCGCAACTTCGTTCGGCGCTCTGGCTCAAGGCCAAGGCGCGGTCGAAATCGAAGGCTTCGCCAAGAAAGAGTACTACGACAGCGATCGTAACTTCAAAAACGACGGCAACCTGTTCGGCGGCTCCGTTGGCTACTTCCTGACTGACGATGTTGAGCTGCGTCTGGGCTACGACGAAGTCCACAACGTCCGTAGCGACAGCGGCAAGAACATCAAGGGCGCAGACACTGCTCTGGACGCTCTGTACCACTTCAACAACCCAGGCGACATGCTGCGTCCATACGTATCTGCCGGTTTCTCTGACCAGAGCATCGGTCAAGACGCTCGCCGTGGCCGTGACGGTTCCACCTTCGCCAACATCGGCGGCGGCGCCAAGCTGTACTTCACTGACAACTTCTATGCCCGTGCAGGCGTTGAAGCTCAGTACAACATCGACCAAGGCAACACCGAGTGGGCGCCTAGCGTCGGTATCGGTGTAAACTTCGGCGGCGGCAGCAAGAAAGTTGAAGCAGCTCCAGCTCCAGTAGCTGAAGTGTGCTCCGACAGCGACAACGACGGCGTGTGCGACAACGTCGACAAGTGCCCGGACACCCCAGCCAACGTTACCGTTGATGCTGATGGCTGCCCAGCAGTTGCCGAAGTGGTTCGTGTTGAGCTGGACGTGAAGTTCGATTTCGACAAATCCGTAGTCAAGCCTAACAGCTACGGCGACATCAAGAACCTCGCTGACTTCATGCAGCAGTACCCACAGACCACCACCACTGTTGAAGGTCACACTGACTCCGTCGGTCCTGACGCTTACAACCAGAAACTGTCCGAGCGCCGTGCAAACGCCGTTAAACAGGTTCTGGTTAACCAGTACGGTGTTGGCGCTAGCCGCGTAAACTCGGTTGGTTACGGCGAATCCCGTCCAGTTGCTGACAACGCAACTGAAGCTGGCCGCGCAGTTAACCGTCGCGTAGAAGCAGAAGTAGAAGCTCAAGCTAAGTAATTAGCCGCTTGTACTGAAAAGCCCGGCTTATGCCGGGCTTTTCTTTGCCTGCGATTTGGCAATGCGTCTGTTCAGGCGGCCTCGAGGTCAGCCGGCATTCAGCTGCGCGTGGTCTGTCAGGGTTTGATTGAGCAGCTCATTGCTGTACGCGGCAACCGCGCCGATCACCAGAATGGCGGGGCTCTTCAGCTGGAAAGCGACTGCGTCCTGTTGCATGGCACTCAGGGTGCTGCGGCATTCACGCTGCCACGGCAGTGAAGCGTTCTCGATCATCGCCACCGGCATCTCGCCACCCATCCCGCCTGCCAGAAGACTCTCGCGAATTTCCGCCAGTTTCGCCACGCCCATGTAAACCACCAGGGTGGTTCCGCCTTGCGCGAGTGCCTGCCAGTTGAGGGTGCTGTCGTCCTGAGTGTGGGCGGTGACCAGCGTCACGCCACGGCTTATACCGCGCAGGGTCAGCGAAATGCCGCACTGTGTTGCGCCGGCAAGACCCGCTGTAATGCCGTTGACCAGTTCCACGGCGACACCGCGCTCCTGCAGCCATTGAGCCTCTTCACCACCACGTCCGAAGATGCATGGATCGCCGCCTTTGAGGCGAACGACACATTTGCCCTGACGTACATAGCGCAGCATCAGGCGATGGATAAACGCTTGCGGCGTCGAACGACAACCGCCGCGCTTGCCGACCGCGATCACCCGCGCTCCCGGACAATGTCCCAGCACTGCGGGGTTGACCAGATCGTCGATCAGCACCACGTCGGCTTCAGCCAAGGCACGTACCGCCTTGAGGGTCAGTAATTCCGGGTCGCCGGGGCCTGCGCCCACCAGCCATACTTTTGCGCTCATGCCGCATTCCTCATTCTGTAACCGCCACGGTATGGATCAGTCTTCTTATTTCCGGCACGCAGGAGCCGCACTGGGTGCCGCAGCCCAACTGTGTCTTGAGTTCATTCAGGTTCAGGCCACGCTCGATAGCGCTCATTACTGCGTTCTGGCTGACATTCATGCAGTTGCACAAGGTCTTGTCGCGAGTCTGTGTCGAGTCTTTGCCCGGTTCGCTGCTCAACGGTGCCAACAGCCAGCGTCGCAATGAAGCATCGACGCGTTCTTCCAGCCACAACGTCTGCAGCCAATGCCGGGCAAGTGTTTCGCCGGCCAGGCGAATCGCGGTAATACGATCATCGTCAATCCGAACCCGCTTACCGATCGAGCGCTTTGGGTCGTCATACGCCATGACCGGTCCTTCATCCAGGCCCAGTACACGATCAATCTGCTGCAGCAGCCCGGAATCCGGTGCTTCTGCGCTGGCGGCACGTATCACCAGCGCCGGCCGCTCGCGTCCGGCAAGGCTCATGCTCAGGTAAGTGAAGGTGTCGCACAAGGCGCGCAGCGTTTCCATTCGTTGCTGCACGTTGCCCTCGACCAGCGCAAAAAACTGCCAGGGCAGGTGGGCTTTTTCGATCCTCACGCCGGCGTGCTTGAGTTCCGGTTGCTTCGAGACCGGGTCGAAGGCTGGCTGAGTGAGAACGTTGACACCGCCCTTGAGGAACCTGTCGCCCCAATGCATCGGCACAAAGGCCTGGTCGACTGCAACGCTGTCCTCACTGCTGACCGGCAACAGCAGCTCGCCGCGCCGACTGATCAGTTTGACCAGGTCGCCGGGTTGCAGGTCATGGCTGAGCATGTCCTGCGGATTGAGGCTCAACACAGCTTCGCTGGCATGCCCGAACAAGCGCGCAGCGGTGCCGGTGCGGCTCATGCCGTGCCACTGATCGCGCAGCCTGCCGGTGTTGAGCGTCAGCGGGTAGTCGGCATCGCGCAATTCCCTTGCGGCAATGTAAGGCTCGGACAGGAACTGCGCCCGGCCTGAATCGGTGGGGAAGATGCCATCGTTGTACAGGCGCGGCGTGCCGCTGCTGGCGCCACGCGGGAAGGGCCATTGTTGTGGGCCATGCTGGTCGATGAGCTCGCGGTCGATTCCGGACATGTCCAGATCGCGCCCGACCGTCAGGCCCTTGAACTCATCGAACAAGGCTTTGGGTGTCGCGAAATCGAACAGCGCGGGTGCGTCGGGTTGCAGGCGTTTTTGCAGGCGCTGGGCGAAATCTACCGTGATTGCCCAGTCCGAGCGCGCTTCGCCGGGCGCCTGGATGGCTTTGCGCACGTTGGAGATGCGCCGTTCGGAGTTGGTCACCGTGCCTTCTTTCTCGCCCCAGCTGGCAGCAGGCAGCAACAGATCGGCATAACGCGCAGTTTCGGTGGTTTTGAACGCTTCCTGGAGTACCACGAACGGGCAGGTTTCCAGCGCTTGCCTGATGCTGTTCTGGTCGGGCAGTGATTGTGCCGGGTTGGTGCAGGCAATCCACAGGGCCTTGATTGTTCCGTTCTGCAATTGCTCGAACAGTTCGATGGCTGAAAGACCGGGATTGGCAGGCAGGCTGTCGACGCCCCAGTAGTCTGCAACCTCCTGACGATGCTGAGGATTTGCCGCGTCGCGATGGCCAGGCAACAGGTTGGACAGGCTGCCGGTCTCACGTCCGCCCATGGCGTTGGGCTGGCCGGTGAGCGAGAAGGGGCCTGCGCCGGGTTTGCCAATCTGCCCGGTCGCCAGGTGCAGGTTGATCAGCGCGCTGTTTTTCGCGCTGCCGGCCGTGGACTGATTCAGCCCCATGCACCACAGCGACAGAAAAGCCGGCGCTTCGCCCACCCAGCGGGCGCAGGTGTGCAGTTGTTCAAGGGGGATGCCGCAGAGGGCGGCCACGTGTTCGGCCGGGTAATCACCGGCCAGCGTGGCCAGTTCCTCATAGCCCTGCGTGTGCGCGGCAATGAACGCCGAGTCGATCAGGCGTTCGTTCATCAGTATATAAAGGATGCCGTGAAACAGCGCGACGTCCGTGCCGGGCTGAATCGCCAGGTGCAGGTCGGCCAGTTCGCAGGTGTCGGTACGCCGTGGGTCGATGACGATGAGTTTCATCTGCGGACGACGGCTTTTTGCCTCTTCCAGACGACGAAACAGAATCGGGTGCGCGTACGCCATGTTGCTGCCGACGATCATCACGCAGTCGCTCAGTTCGATATCTTCGTAGCTGCAGGGCGGTGCATCGGCACCCAGGCTGCGCTTGTAGCCAGCTACGGCCGAGGACATGCACAGCCGTGAGTTGCTGTCGATATTGTTGGTGCCGATCAGTGCGCGCGCCAGCTTGTTGAACGCGTAGTAGTCTTCGGTCAGCAACTGGCCGGAAATGTAGAAGGCGACGCTGTCGGGACCGTGTTCGCGAATGGTCTCGGCGAACACATTGGCCGCGTGCTCCAGCGCGGTATCCCAATCGGTGACGCTGCGCGCCAGGCCCTTGCCCAAACGCAGTTCCGGGTACAGCGCGCGGGCTTCGATGTCGCCGGTCAGGTGCAGGCTCGAACCTTTGCTGCACAGCTTGCCGAAGTTGGCCGGGTGCTTCGGGTCGCCGCTGACACCAAGAATATGCTCGCCGTCATGTTCGATCAGTACGCCGCAGCCCACGCCGCAATAGCAGCAGGTAGACGCCGTGACTTGAGGGGTGTGGAGGGCAAGGCTGTTCATGCGCAGGCAGTCTCTGGAGCAACGGGTTTGCCGAACATCAGGTGGTCGCGTATGGCGTCGATACCTTGGCCATCACGGATCTGCTGCAGGTACCAGTTGCCGTCGGCGGTGTCGCCGTACAGGCAGGCGCCGACCAGTACATCGTTCTTTATTACCAGCTTCTTGTAGACACCGCCGATGGGGTCGGAAAGGGTGATGCTTTCAGTGCCTTCACCACCCAGGAAATCCCCGGCGGAAAACAGGTCGATGCCGGTGACTTTCAGCTTGGTCGAGGTGACCGAGCCCGGATAACGCGCAAAGCCCAGTTGCGCAAGGTGATTGGCGCACACTCGCGCCTGCTCGAACAGCGGCGCCACCAGCCCATAGGCGATGCCACGGTGGCTGACACATTCGCCAATCGCGTAGATGCGCGGGTCGTAGGTCTGCAAGGTGTCATTGACCAGGATGCCGCGGTTACAGGGCAGGCCGGCTTGCTCGGCCAATTCGGTGTTGGGCCGTATGCCGGCGGCCATGACCACCAGATCGGCGTCGATCCTGTCGCCGTTGTTGAATGTCACTGCGGTTATACGGCCCTGATCATCGCCGAGCAGGGCGTTGGTCTGTTCGTTGAGGCGAAAGCTCAGGCCGCGCTTTTCCAGCGCCGCTTGCAACATCCGCCCGCTGGTTTTGTCCAGCTGGCGCTCCAGCAGCGTCTGGCCGTTATGCACCACCGTGACGTGCATGCCGCGCAGGCTCAGACCGTTGGCCGCTTCCAGGCCGAGCAGTCCGCCGCCGATGACGACTGCGCGTTTGTGCGTGACGGCGGTGTCGATCATCTGCCGCGTGTGGCCGATGTCGCGATAACCGATGACGCCGTTCAGCGTGTTGCCGGGGATCGGCAGTATGAACGGTCGCGAACCGGTGGCAATCAGCAGCCGATCGTAATGGGCCTGGGTGCCGTCATCGGCGATCACCAGGCGTTTGATGCGGTCGATCTTCACCACGCGACGGTTGAGCAACAACCGGATACCGTTGCGTTCGTACCAGTCGAGGTCGTTGAGCACGATGTCTTCGAAATTCTGTTCGCCGGCCAGTACCGGCGACAGCAAAATGCGATTGTAATTGGGGTGTGGCTCGGCGCCGAAGACCGTGATGTGGTAAAGGTCTTCGCTCAGTTTCAGCAACTCCTCGAGTGTGCGCACGCCGGCCATGCCGTTGCCGATCATCACCAGTTTGAGTTTGGTCATCTTGCCTCCGAGTCACTGCAGCGCGTGCTCGACACGTTTCGCGCAAACAAAAAAAGGCGTCCCGTCAGTGGCCTGACGAGGACGCCTTTGTCCGGTCCCGTTCTCTCGGGAGACGCAGCCTTCAGCGTTGAGGGCGGCGTTTTATGAATTATCTAACAAGGACCATGCAGCGCTTGTGCCAACTCGGATTTGCCGGCCTGCGCGGCGTGCAGCCGATAATGCAGACCCTTTCTGCACTGCGTTGAGGCGCGTTGCACAGAAGCGGGGCGCAAGGGCTCAGTGGCGGCTCATCAACCAGATCATCAGCACCAGATTGAACAGCAGGGAGAGCAGGGCCAGTGTTCGCCAGACTTTCAGCGGTTCGCGTTCCAGCAGCGGACGCGGCTTTGCCACCAGCGGACGATGCTCGGCCTGCTCCAGTTCCAGCAACCACTGTTCGGCGGTTTCATAACGCTGGTTCGGGTCGGCGTGCAGTGCCTTGTCCAGGCTTTGGCTCAGCCACTGCGGCAGATCCGGCCGATAACGGCTGGCGGGTATCGGTGCGCCGAAGCGACGGTGCTGAAAGGCTTCGATCTCACCGTACGGGTATTGCCCTGTCAGCAGGTAATACAAGGTGACGCCTGCCGCGTAGAGGTCCTGCTGCGGATGCGGTTCGGCACCGTTGAAGGCCTCCGGTGCTATATAGCTCGGTGTGCCGGGCAGGTCTTCGGTATTGACCGCCGAAAGGCCCGGGCAGAACGCCAGGCCAAAATCCAGCAAGCGCAACTCGCCGTCGTCGGCCAGCAGCAGGTTTTCCGGTTTGATATCGCGATGGATGATGTTGCGTCGATGCAGCAGGCCCGTGGCCCGCAGCAGCCGAGTGGCGAGGTCCTGCCACTGGGCCAGCGGCAACGGCCCTTTGCCAGTGAAAAGCTCGGCCAGTGTGTGCCCGCGGTACTCGCGCATCACGTAATACAGATGCTGCCGGTCTGGCAGCGGGTGTATCTCGGGAAAGAAGCGCCCGGCGACCCGGCGCAGAAACCACTCCTCCAGCAGCAGCCCCTGACCGGCACCGGTCTCGTCATGACGACTGGCTGGCAAGGTCTTCAGCAGCCAGGGCTGCTCATGGATATCGGTGACTCGATAAACGATGGACTGGCGTGATTGCGCCATGATGCTGCCGACTTTCCAGCCCTCGAATGCCTGATCGGCCTTGAGCGCGGGTGGCAGCGGCCATTGTTGCAATTGCAGCAGCGCATCCCCCAAATCGTCTTCGCCGAGCGTGTCGACCTGGATCAGCAGGGCGCTGGCATTGTCCTGACTGCCGGCCAGGTGCGCCGCGCTGACCAGGGTTTTCACCGCCGCGTCGAGGTCGTGCTGTTCACTTAGAATAGAGCGAATGCTCGCATCGCCCAGCGTCGCCCAGACCCCGTCGCTGACCAGCAGCAGGCGTTCGCCCTCACACAGCTCGCCGTCCAGGTAATCCATGACCACGTACTGATCCAGCCCCAGCGCACGCTTGAGCACATGCTGCATGTCGGCCTGTTCCCAGACGTGATCTTCACTGATGCGTTTGAGCGTCCCGGACTGCCAGCGATAAGCCCGGCAGTCGCCGACATGGGCGAGAGTGAAACGCCGTCCGCGCAGCACCAGCGCGCTGAGGGTGGTCAACAGGCCGTTGGCCAGCAGCCAGCGATTCTGCGCCAGCAGCAAGCGATCGAGGGACTGCGCCACGCCCCAGGTTTCCGGCGTGGCGTAATAGTCGAGCGCCAGCGCCTGCAGGGTCGACTGCGCGGCCAGTGCGCCGTCGGCACACTGGCTGACGCCGTCGGCAAGGGCGAACAGATAACCCTTGCTGGCCGCCAGCGCCGGGACTGGCGTGACCAGGCGCACGGCGTCCTGATTCTCCGCTCGCGGTCCGCTGGCGCTGAACTGCGCGAACTGCAGTCGCAGGGTCATCGGCGCTTCAGACCCGAGCCGCCGTGACTGCGGCCGAACCCCAGGTGGTTCTCCAGCGACGCTTGACGTTCAGCAGGCCGAACCAGGCCAGTACCGCCAAGCCGGCGAACAGCCACAGGCCCAACTGGTAATCGCCGGTGTTCTGTTTGATGGTGCCCAGGCCGGCCGCCAGCAGGAAGCCACCGATGCCACCCGCCATGCCGATCAAGCCGGTCATGACCCCGATTTCCTTGCGGAAGCGCTGCGGTACCAACTGGAATACCGCGCCGTTGCCAGCACCCAGACCCAGCATGGCGGCCACGAACAGCGCCAGCGCTGCCCAAGAACTCGGCAGGTTGAAGCCCACGGCGGCAATGCCGATGGCGGCAACCGCATACATGACGGTCAGCGTGCGAATCCCGCCGAAACGGTCGGCCAGCGCGCCACCCAAAGGGCGCATCAGGCTGCCTCCGAACACGCAGGCAGCGGTGTAGTAACCGGCGGTGATCGGGCTCAAGCCATATTGGTCGTTGAAATAGCCGGGCAGGGCGCTGGCCAGGCCAATGAAGCCACCGAACGTCACGCTGTAGAAAAACATGAACCACCAACTGTCACGATCACCCAGCGCCTTGAGGTAGTCCGCCACGGATTTGGGTTTGCTGCGTTGCGGGGCGTTGCGTGCCATCAGGGTGAAGGCAATCAGGGTCAGAACCAGCGGGATCAGCGCCAGGCCGAAGACGTTGCCCCAGCCGAAACTGGCCGCCAGCACTGGCGCGATCAGCGCGGCCAGCACAGTGCCGGAATTGCCAGCACCGGCGATGCCCATGGCCTTGCCTTGATGCTGGGCTGGATACCATTGCGACGCCAGGGGCAGCGCTACAGCGAACGAAGCACCGGCCATACCGAGGAACAGGCCCAGCACCAGCACCTGGCCATAGGTGTGAATGCCCAGTTGCCAGGCCACCAGCAGTGCGCCGATAACGATTACCTGGCCGATGATCCCGGCAGTCTTGGGTGACAGCTGGTCGGCCAGCAGGCCCATGAAGAAGCGCAGCACCGCGCCCGCCAGAATCGGCGTGGCGACCATCAGGCCACGTTGCTGAGTGGTCAGGTGCAGGTCAGTGGCAATCTGCACCGCCAGCGGGCCAAGCAGGTACCAGACCATGAAACTCAGGTCAAAATAGAGAAAGGCCGCGAACAGGGTCGGTTTGTGGCCTGCCTTCCAGAAGCTTGTATCCATGTGCACACCTCATCATCTGCTAGTTAGTCAGTCGGGCCATGACCGCGACACGGGGTATTCAGACGCTGTGGTGGAGTGTTCCGAATGACGGCGACTCCACCGGCCCCTTCGCCGGGGCCAAAACGCAAAAACGTCGCCTCTCTGTCCATGGGGGCGGAAAGAGATGAGCGACGTCTTTGTCGTAAAAGGTGATAGCCGCCGTTGGCTACCGGTGCGATTGCTTTAGCAATAGACGGGCCAAGGGTTGTGCAGGCGCGTCAGCCATAGGTTGCAGGCAGGTTGTGTGGCTTTCAGGGGCTGCGAGCAGACTGATGTATGACCTCGAACCGGGCGTGGGTCGGCAGGTACGCTGCAAAAAAGGGCGTGGCGGCGAAAAGCCAGATAACGGCTTGCACAGTTCGTATCAGTCAACAGAAACAGGCAGTTAACAGGATTCAAGAATATTTTATTAAAGTTCAAACTATTTAATATTATTTAATGTGCCATCAGTTTTGCGTGTAAGTACTGTCATTGTGATGCTGTTTCGATACGCCGCTATGATGACCTTAATGTATATAAGTTAATGCGCGGCTCGCACAGTTGTACGATAACAATGCTGCAAATATTTAATTTACTTTGCGTGGTATGTCTGAGAGCATCGCTTCTGTCGCAACGTGTGACGCTTATTCAGCAGAAAGTGATTTCACTTTTCAATCCGGTAATCTGTAGTTGCAGTTTGCCAGTCAATTTCGATAAATGCTTACTTTAAAAGAAGTAATCGGCTACTCGCTCTTTTATCGGCTTCCGGTCGTCCTCGACACCTGAATGCCCGACACACTCTGCACTTCGGCATTGCACCCATGCCTGCCGTGTGCCTTCCTATCCGCGCTGCTTGTAAAGGCGCCTGCAAAGGACATCATCATCATGAGTAACATCAATTACGCACCTACCATCTGGTCCCGTGCCGATGCGTTGAAGGTCAATGAAAATGACCCGACCACCACGCAACCGTTGGTAAAAGCGGACTTCCCGGTCATGAGTGATAAGGTCTTCATCTGGGACACCATGCCGTTGCGCGAGCTTGACGGCACGGTGGTCTCGGTCAACGGCTGGTCGGTCATTGTCACGCTGACAGCTGATCGCCATCCCGATGACCCGCAGTATCTCGGCGCCAACGGCCGCTACGACATCAAGCGCGACTGGGAAGATCGTCACGGGCGGGCGCGCATGTGCTACTGGTATTCGCGTACCGGCAAGAACTGGATCTTCGGTGGCCGGGTCATGGCCGAAGGCGTGTCGCCCACCACCCGTGAGTGGGCGGGCACACCGGTACTGTTGAATGACAAGGGTGATATCGATCTTTACTACACCTGCGTGACACCGGGGGCGACGATTGCCAAAGTACGCGGCCGTATTGTGACGTCCGATCAGGGCGTGGAGTTGAAAGACTTTACCCAGGTCAAAAAACTGTTCGAGGCCGACGGCACTTATTATCAAACCGAAGCGCAGAACTCGACGTGGAACTTCCGCGACCCGAGTCCATTTATTGATCCCAATGATGGCAAGTTGTATATGGTCTTTGAAGGTAATGTCGCCGGCGAACGCGGTACGCATACCGTTGGCGCTGCGGAACTTGGCCCGGTGCCACCCGGCCATGAAGAAGTTGGGGGTGCGCGTTTTCAAGTGGGCTGTATCGGGCTGGCGGTTGCTAAGGATCTCAGCGGTGAAGAGTGGGAAATATTACCGCCACTGGTCACTGCGGTGGGTGTCAATGATCAGACCGAACGTCCGCATTATGTCTTTCAGGACGGCAAGTATTATTTGTTCACCATTAGTCACAAGTTTACGTATGCCGACGGTGTGACCGGGCCGGATGGCGTTTACGGTTTTGTGGGCGAGCATTTGTTCGGGCCTTACCGGCCGATGAACGCATCCGGACTGGTGCTGGGCAATCCGCCTGCACAGCCTTTCCAGACGTACTCCCACTGCGTGATGCCGAACGGCCTGGTGACTTCGTTCATTGACAGCGTGCCCACCACCGGCGATGACTACCGTATCGGCGGCACCGAGGCGCCGACGGTCAGAATCCTGTTGAAGGGCGACCGCTCGTTCGTGCAGGAAGAGTATGACTATGGCTACGTGCCAGCGATGAAGGATGTGCAGCTGAACTGACAGGCTGTGCTCCTGTAACCCTTGAAGAACGCCTGTGCGGGCAGGCGTTCTTCGTGGCTTCAGCCCAGCAGTTCGCTCATCGCGATAATCTGCTCGGCCACCTGAATCAGCTTCTGCTGGCGACTCATTGCCTGACGTCGCATCAGCGTATAAGCCTCTTCTTCGTTGCAATCCTTCATCTTCATCAGCAGCCCCTTGGCCAGTTCGATGCGCTTGCGCTCGGCCAGTTGCTGGTCGCGGGCATGCAATTGCGCGCGCAGCGCCTGATCGCTTTCAAAGCGGGCCATTGCTACATCCAGAATCGGTTGCAACCGTTGCGCCTGGATACCCTCGACGATATAAGCGCTGACCCCGGACTTGATCGCCTGGCGCATCACGCCTGGATCGTGCTCGTCGGTGAACATCACGATGGGACGTGGCTGGTCACGGCTGACCAGCACCACTTGCTCCATCACGTCGCGACCTGGCGATTCAGTGTCGATGAGGATGACGTCCGGGCGCACGGCTTCAACGCGTGCGGGCAGGTCGATGATCAGGCCGGATTCGTCGATCACTTCGAAACCGGCTTCTATCAAGGCTGACCTGAGGCGACCGACCTTTTTGGCGGTGTCATTGATAAGCAGGATACGCAGCATGGTTACGTTCTCCTTCAACGACTGGCCACAGCGGGCACGTCGTCGGCCAGCGAGTGGAGCTTGAAGCTACGCGCGTAGCCCGCCGGATCGCTGCCGTCCCAGACCCTGCCGTCGATCAGCTGGCTGCTGCGCAAGGTTGCGGCGGGTACGTCGACGCCCAGCGCACTGGCGGCCTGACGGTACAGGTCGAGTTGCTGCACGCGGCTGGCCACCGCCAGGTAATCCGGGTCTTCGCGCAACAGGCCCCAGCGTCGGAACTGGGTCATGAACCACATGCCGTCAGACAGCCAGGGGTAGTTGACCTGTCCCCGGGCATGGAAGCTGACCGCGTGAGGGTCTTGCCAGCGATTGCCAAGACCGTCGCTGTACTGGCCGAGCAAACGCGGTTCGATGCAGTCCACTGAGGTGTCCAGGTAATCGGCACCGCTGAGCAGTTGTGCGGTGCTGCGCCGGTTATGACCGTTTTCCTCGATGAAGCGGCTGGCTTCCAGCACGGCCATGATCAGCGCTCTGGCGGTGTTGGGGTTCTGCTCGACAAACTCACGGGTACAGCCCAGCACCTTGCCCGGGTGATCCGGCCAGATCGACTGGCTGGTCGCCATGGTGAAGCCCAGTTGCTGCTGAACGGCGCTGGCGCCCCAGGGTTCGCCGACGCAGAAACCGTCGATGCGCCCGGCCTGCAGGTGTTGCGCCATTTGCGTGGGCGGCACCACGACACTGTTCACATCATCGAGCGGATGAATGCCCTGGCTGGCCAGCCAGTAGTAGAGCCACATGGCATGGTTGCCGGTGGGGAAGGTCTGCGCGAAGGTCAGCCTTGAGCCGCTTTGGTGCGCGCGTTTGTCCAGTGCTTCAGGAGTGATCACGCCCGCCTGTTGCAACTCGCGGGACAGGTTGATGCACTGGCCGTTCTGGTTGAGCCCCATGAGGATGGCCATGTCGGTCGCCGGGCCGCCGCTGATGCCCAGTTCCACAGCATAGATCAGACCGTACAGGCTGTGTGCCGCCTGCAGTTGTCCGCTGACCAGTCTGTCGCGCAGCCCGGCCCAGGAGGTCTGACGCTCGAGGTTCAGGCTCAGGCCGTAAGGCTGGGCGAAACCCTGCGTGGCCGCGACCACCAGCGGGGCACAGTCGGTCAATGCCATGAAGCCCACGTCCAGGCTGTTCATTTCCGGGGCGTCGCTACCGGCCACCCAGTCCAGCGCATTACCGGTTCGTTCGTTCATCGCGCGTGCTTCATCAAAGGTCCGTCCAGAAAAAAGGCGTCGTCCGACCCATTGCAATGCAAGTGTCGAAGCGACGCCGTTGTCCATGCACCGCTCCGCCGTTGGAGTGAGTGCCGATAGCGGTTTCAAGCAAGGCATATGCCATCGCCGGGGGAGGGCGAGCAACAAGTTTGTCGCGCGCCTCGCCTGACAGGCCCGCACACGTCTATAATCGCCACCCTGAATTCAGCTGCTCACGAGCCCATCCCGCCATGTATAACCTGGCCCGCCAGTTACTGTTCAAACTTTCCCCGGAAACCTCTCATGACCTGTCGCTGGACCTGATCGGTGCAGGCGGACGGCTGGGCCTCAATGGCCTGCTGAGCAAGTCCCCGGCGAAGTTGCCGGTCAGTGTGATGGGCCTTGAGTTTCCCAACCCCGTGGGGCTGGCAGCCGGCCTGGACAAGAATGGTGCGGCCATCGATGGCTTCGCGCAACTGGGCTTCGGTTTCGTCGAGATCGGCACAGTGACGCCACGTCCGCAGCCGGGCAATCCCAAGCCGCGTATTTTCCGCCTGCCCAACGCCGAGGCGATCATCAACCGCATGGGCTTCAACAATCTGGGCGTCGACAACCTGGTGTCCCGTGTCGAAGCGGCAAAGTATCGCGGTGTTCTGGGCATCAATATCGGCAAGAACTTCGACACGCCGGTCGAGCGCGCGGTCGACGATTACCTGATCTGTCTGGACAAGGTCTATGCCCATGCCAGCTACGTCACGGTCAACGTCAGTTCGCCCAATACGCCGGGGCTGCGCAGCCTGCAGTTCGGCGACTCGCTCAAGCAACTGCTCCAGGCCCTGAGCCTGCGCCAGCAGGAACTGACGCAACGGCATGGCAGGCGTGTGCCACTGGCGATCAAGATTGCCCCGGACATGACCGACGAAGAAACCGTGCTGGTGGCCGCAGCCCTGATCGAGTCCGGTATGGACGCAGTCATTGCCACCAACACCACGCTGAGCCGCCAAGGCGTCGAAGGCCTTCCGCATGCTGATCAGGCGGGCGGTTTGTCGGGCGCGCCGGTTCGGGAAAAAAGCACGCACATCGTCAAGGTTCTGGCCGGTGAGCTCGCGGGTCGTCTGCCGATCATCGCCGCCGGGGGGATCACCGAAGGCCGGCATGCCGCCGAGAAGATCGCTGCGGGTGCCAGTCTGGTGCAGATCTATTCGGGGTTCATCTACAAGGGCCCTGCGCTGATTCGCGAGTCGGTGGATGCCATTGCGGCAATGCCTCGCGCCGCACGCTGAACCCGGGATAAAAAAAGGGGCTCTGCAAGAGAGCCCCTGGGCGTTGGCCCGCCGCCCGGGTCGGGCGTGCATGGTGCAGGTGTGAATCAGTCAGTCATGTATGGCCCGACAGAGGCCTGAAAGTCTTTGATGTGAATCGCCTCATCCGACCGCGTGAAGTTCGTTGAGTCTGTGGATGCCCGCAGTGCCGGTCATACCGTCCCAGTTGTCGCCGCGTCCTTCGCGCCAGCCATTGATCCATGCCTGGCGTACTGACGGTAGAGTAAAAGGGCAAAGCTCACGGGATTTACCATGAACGCCGTATTGATAACCGCGTAAAAATGCTCTTTCCAACGGATCACGCTTAAGTCTTCTCATAGGGTAATGCCCTCGTCTGTTGACTGTAATATCCCTGAGACCCCGTGTTGAGGTCGGGCAGAATCTTCTGCCGTTGGGGCCCGCTGCCGGCGTCGCGGGCCTTGATGCCATCCCCATTGCGGCGATGACCTGAGACGATTTCTAACCAAAGCGCAGGGCGGTGTGAATGATCGTTTTGTCATAAGCACGTCATATTCAGGTCTGTCGAGCAATAAGCGCTGACCTGTTTCAACCACGATTTTTTCTGCAGCCCCGTGAACATGGGGGTTTGCGAGCCCATTGAGATCGCTTATCAGGCTCATATACTGGCTCAATGCCTTGGCTGCTTAAGCGACGAAGGGTCACAGCAAGGCTGCAAAAATGTGACTTTTCAAAAAAAGACTTTTGACTGCGCGCCTTCATTGCCGACATCGCCTTGCCTGATATCTGTTCTAATACGCGCCAAAACTGCCGCAATGACATGACAGGATCATGCGGTGGACCGGCACACATCACGTGCCACGCAGGCGTTCTCCATGAAAGACGCCTGTTCAAATCTGGCAGGGCAATGCGTTGCCCGCCGCAGACGGCTCAGGCCCTGGAATACACATGTCGGATCGCTACGAACTTTTCCTCACTTGCCCAAAAGGCCTTGAAGGCCTGCTTGCCGAGGAAGCCACTGCGCTGGGTCTGCAAGAGACCCGCGAGCACACTTCAGCCATTCGCGGCTCGGCCGACATGGAGACCGCTTACCGGCTGTGTCTCTGGTCGCGCCTGGCCAACCGCGTGTTGCTGGTGCTCAAGCGCTTCCCGATGAAGGATGCCGAAGACCTTTACCACGGCGTACTGGATGTCGAGTGGCAGGACCATCTCGAATCCGACGGCACCATTGCCGTGGAATTCAGTGGCCATGGTTCGGGCATCGACAACACCCATTTCGGTGCACTGAAGGTCAAGGATGCGATCGTCGACAAGCTGCGCACCCCGGATGGCGAGCGCCCTTCGGTCGACAAGATCAACCCCGATCTGCGCGTGCACCTGCGTCTGGATCGCGGTGAGGCCATTCTGTCCCTCGACCTGTCCGGGCACAGCCTGCACCAGCGCGGTTACCGTCTGCAGCAGGGAGCTGCACCGCTGAAGGAAAACCTCGCCGCCGCCATCCTGATCCGCGCCGGCTGGCCGCGCATCGCTGCCGAGGGTGGCGCGCTGGCTGACCCGATGTGCGGTGTCGGTACATTCCTGGTCGAGGCCGGGATGATCGCCGCCGACATCGCCCCGAACATCAAGCGTGAACGCTGGGGCTTCTCGGCCTGGCTGGGCCACGTCCCGGCGTTGTGGCGCAAGCTGCACGACGAAGCGCTGGCCCGCGCCGAAGCCGGGTTGGCCAAGACACCTTCGTGGATCCGCGGTTATGAGGCCGATCCGCGGCTGATCCAGCCGGGACGCAACAACATCGAACGTGCCGGCCTGAGTGACTGGATCAAGGTCTATCAGGGCGAAGTCGCGACCTTCGAACCGCGTCCCGACCAGAACCAGAAAGGCCTGGTGATCTGCAACCCTCCGTACGGCGAGCGTCTGGGAGATGAAGCCAGCCTGCTGTATCTCTACCAGAACCTCGGTGAGCGCCTGCGTCAGGCCTGCCTCAACTGGGAGGCTGCGGTGTTCACCGGCGCGCCGGACCTCGGCAAGCGCATGGGCATTCGCAGCCACAAACAGTATTCGTTCTGGAACGGCGCCTTGCCGTGCAAACTGCTACTGATCAAGGTCACGCCTGACCAGTTCGTGACCGGTGAGCGACGCACCCCCGAGCAGCGTCAGATCGAACGCGAAAACCCTGTCGAGGTTGAAGTCGTTGAGCGCAAACTCAACAAGAACGGCAACCCGATCAAGCCGGAACCGGTGGTGGTCGAACAGGCGCGCCTGAGCGAAGGCGGGCAGATGTTTGCCAATCGCCTGCAAAAGAACCTCAAGCTGATGGGCAAGTGGGTGCGTCGCGAAGGGATCGATTGCTACCGCGTGTATGACGCCGACATGCCTGAATACTCGCTGGCGATCGATCTGTATCACGACTGGGTGCATGTTCAGGAATACGCAGCACCCAAATCCATCGATCCGGAAAAGGCCTCAGCCCGGCTGTTCGATGCGCTGGCGGCCATTCCGCAAGCACTGAACATCGACAAGAACCGCGTGGTGATCAAGCGTCGCGAGCGTCAGAGCGGCACCAAGCAGTACGAGCGCCAAAGTGCCCAGGGCCAGTTTCTGGAAGTCAGCGAAGGCGGCGTCAAGCTGCTGGTCAATCTGACCGACTACCTGGACACCGGGCTGTTTCTCGACCACCGCCCGATGCGCATGCGTATCCAGCGCGAGGCGGCCGGCAAGCGTTTCCTGAACCTGTTTGCCTACACGGCGACGGCCAGTGTGCATGCTGCCAAGGGCGGTGCGCGCAGCACCACCAGCGTCGACCTGTCGCGGACCTATCTGGACTGGGCGCGTCGCAACCTGTCGTTGAACGGTTTCTCCGACAAGAATCGTCTGGAGCAGGGCGACGTGATGGCCTGGCTGCAGGCCAACCGCGACGAGTACGACCTGATCTTCATCGACCCGCCGACGTTCTCCAACTCCAAGCGCATGGAAGGCATTTTTGATGTCCAGCGTGATCAGGTCGAGCTGATCGATCTGGCCATGGCACGTCTGGCACCGGGTGGCGTGTTGTACTTCTCCAACAACTTCCGCAAGTTTGTGCTCGATGAAAACCTGAGTCAGCGTTATGCGGTCGAAGATATTACCGCGCACACCATCGATCAGGACTTCGCCCGTAACGGCAAGATCCACCGCGCCTGGAAAATCATGGCGCGTAGCTGATCCGGTGCGCGATGAACGGATCGGTAACGGTCCGTTCATCGCACCTCGCGATATCTACTGCACTCGTTTGCATGCCATTGTGCTCAAACGCGTTTAATCCGTTGGCAAACGTCTGATTGGGTGTTGCGTATAAACGTCCTTTGAATCAACAGCTTGATGTGCAACATCTACGTTCATTGGGTATTTTAAACTTATTTCGGGAAGTTTTGAACTTTTGCATTGCACGGCGTTGCGCGGTGTTATACTCGCGATATCAGATGGCTATATATTTTTCTTTATTCATATTTCGATCGTAATCCTACGGTTATGCAGCGGCTGTCTTGTTGAATGTCTTGTCTGTTTTCGTTTCCTCGGAGTGCGCACTTTTATTCCCGATAATATTTCCTCGGGAAAGCGGTATAACGAATTTCAACTGCCGACCTCTTGAGTGACGTCCCTGTCCAATCGGGCGACTGAAGGTATCGACCGTGTCTTGAGATTGTCCACGCCGTACCTACCTCCGAAGGTAACAAGATGAGAAACGTCAAGGTCGCTGTTCGTGCCGGGATGAGCTTTATGCTGATCACCTGCCTGCTCATTGCGTTGGGAGGGATCGCGCTATGGAAAATGGGCGAGTTACGGTCCAGCATGGACACGCTGCAGAATAACGCTATGGCCAGCATCATCGTAGCGAACAAGGTAAGCAGCGCTACCATGCGCTTGCGGCTGGATGTACGGCGGCTGATCGGGCAGTCCGATCCTCAGGCCCAGGCAGCAACTGCGGCGCGAGTGAAAGCCTCGCGAGAGGAAATGCTCAAGCAGTCTGCCGCGTACGCGCCACTTGTAAGCAATGCCAGCGAGGCAAGCCTTTATCAAACGGTCAACACCTCCGCCCAGAAGTTTGCGTCACTTCTGGAGACGGTGCTCGAGTTTAGTCAGAAAGGCGACAACGCCGGGGCTGTAATGTTTACCGACGTCAACATAGTGCCCATTACCGAGACCTTGCAAACGGCAGTGGATGAACTGGTTCAGATGAATATCGAGCAGGCCGATAGTTTGGGTGCAGATGCAATGGCGTCGTATCAAAGCGGCTTCACCTTTACCGTAGTTATTATTATCGCGTCGCTGATTATTACGATCATCCTCGCTGTTCTGTTGACGCGCAGTATTGTCACTCCTTTGAAATCATTGTTGTCGGTCAATGAGCGTATTGCCAGCGGTGATCTTCGTGGTGACATTCCGGTCACGGGTGACGACGAGTTTTCCGAACTGCAACGCTCGACACTGGCCATGCAGAAGAACCTGCGACAAACCATTGGCCTGATCGGCAACTCGTCACAGCAACTGGCTTCCGCTGCCGAAGAAATGAACTCCATCACCGTGCAATCCAGTACCGGGTTGGGTCGTCAGAATCAGGAGATCGAGCAGGCCGCCACAGCGGTCAACGAAATGACCGCAGCGGTGGATGAGGTCGCGCGCAACGCAGCGGCTGCATCTGATGCTGCGAAAGAATCCAATGCCTCCACCGTGCGCGGAGCCGAGCGAGTGGCCAGTACCGTCACCGCGATCGAAAAACTGAGCGCCACGGTGCTTGCCACCAGCGCCGATGTGCAGCGTCTGGCCGGGCAATCCAACGACATCAGCAAAGTCCTCGCGGTGATCCGTACCATCGCCGAGCAAACCAACCTGCTTGCCCTCAATGCCGCCATCGAAGCTGCGCGTGCCGGCGAGCAGGGGCGCGGTTTTGCCGTCGTGGCGGATGAGGTCCGGGCACTGGCGCATCGTACTCAGCAGTCGACCCAGGAAATCGAGCAAATGATCGGTGCCGTTCTAGAGGGCTCCGAACAAGCCACCCGGTCGATGCAGGAAAGCTGCATGGGCGCGCAGGATACTCTGGGAATTGCACATGAGGCCGGTGCGGCGCTTGACGATATTGCCCGGCGTATCGAAGAAATCAATGACATGAACACGCTGATCGCTACAGCTTCCGAAGAGCAGGCGCAGGTGGCTCGTTCCATTGACCACAATCTGATCAGTATTCGCGACCTTTCCGTACAGAGTACCGAGGGCGCCAATCAGACTTCCCTTGCCAGTGGCGAACTGTCGAGACTGGCGATTGAAATGAACGGCGTCGTTACACGATTCAAGATGTAACTTGAGTGGCTGCCCGCAAGGTTGAAGCCCGGTCTTCAACCTTGCGGACAGACCAACGGATCGTTCTGAAACAGTCATAAGCCTATGAAAATTACTGGCGAATAGCTATAACAGAAGTTATAGCCAGCCTGACGCTTCCGTATGTTGGCGTCTTGAGTTTGTGTGTATGACAGTCAAGCGGTTCAAGCTCAGAATTCTGAGTTTTATCAATGGTCAGCTTTCAGCGTGGCTTATCGCAGTCCTGGCATTGCTGGTCGGCGCGGCACTTACGATCATGTTGGCGCTGGCCGACAACGAGTTGTATCAGCGCCAGTTGCGTCAGCGTTTCGACATGGTTGCCGCGGAGCGCTTCAGTCGTCTGCAGGAACGTCTGGACAGGCAGGTTACCCGGCTCGACACCCTGGCTCGTTTCTTTATCTACTCCCATCAGGTTGAACTGTCCGAATTCGACGGGTTTGTCGCGCCGTTGCTGATTGGCACCCAGGCGTATGCCTGGAACCCGAGGGTACTGCAGGCCGAACGAGCAGCTTTTGAAAGACAGTCGCGTGAGGAAGGCTCGCCTGGATATGCCATACGCGAGATGGATGAAAACGGCGCCTTGAAAATCGCCGCGGCACGAAATGAGTATTTCCCGGTTCGATACATCCAGACGCTCAGCAACATTCCGACGCCAGCGGGGTTCGATATCGCCTCGGAGCCGGTGCGCCGTGCCGCGCTGGAGCGTGCGCGGTTGCTGAAACGAACCGTCGCAACGCCGCGTATTCACCTGTTGTCCCTGGAGCCTTCCGACACGTATGGCATTTTGCTGGTCGCGCCGGTGTTCTCGATTGGCCAACCGGTTGCACAATTGCGGGGTTACGTCACCGCAGTGATCAGCCTGACGCAATTGATGAACATCGGCACGGCAGAGCAGGACAACCTTGCCGTGACCATGCTCGACCTCAGTTCGCCGGAAACGCCCGAGCAGGTCTATCAGTCGCCGCTCCCTGCGATACGCAGTCCGCTGTACGCCAGCAGTCTGCTGAGCCTGGGCGACAGGGATTATCTGGTCGAGGTTCGCCCTACGCAGATTTTCAGCCTGAACAACCAGATCATGATGCCTGGCCGGGTGCTGTGGCTTGGAGGGCTTTTGAGCCTGATGCTCAGTGCCTTGCTCTACAGCCTGATCAGCCAGCGTCAGCGTGCCCTGCAACGGGTTGCGCAGCGCACCCGCGAGCTGCGCCAGCGCGAGCAGCAATTGAGGGCAGCGCACGGGCAGTTGCGCAGTGTGCTCGATGCGGCGACCGAAGTGGCGATCATCGCGACCGATCTGGACGGGCTGATCAAGACGTTCAACGTCGGTGCACAGAAGATGCTCGGCTATGCGCAGGAGGATGTGCTGGGCAGGTTCCGCCTCATGGACTTTTACCAGTCAGCCGATCTGGAGGCCCGTGCGAGCCGCTTGAGCAAAAGCCGCGGGCAACCGATCAGCGCCTCGCAACTGATGTTTCTCGATGCCGTGCAGGACGGTAACCACCCTTCGCAGGAGTGGACCCTGCAGCGCAGCGATGGCAGCACGCTGGTGGTGAACATGCTGGTCACTGCGGTGCGTGACGATCAGGGGTTGTGGACCGGGTACCTGGCGGTGTGCATCGACGTCACTGAGCATAAACGCGTCAACCAGGCGCTTGCCGAGAAGGGGCAGTTGCTGAAAAAGCTCGGCTCGCAAGTGCCAGGCGGCATTTACCAGTACCACCTGGCCGTCGATGGCAGCGCACGTTTCAGGTACGCCAGCGCCGGCATGTGCGAGCTGTTCGAGGTGGGCGAAGAACAACTGCTGGACGATTCCGAAACTATCCTGCGACGCATACAGGCGGTGGACCTGATGCGGGTCAGAAGCTCCATCCTGATCAGTGCCGAACACCTGACACCGTGGAGCGAAGAGTACCGCGTCGAGCTGCCACGCAAGGGGCTGCGCTGGTTACGTTCGGCGTCGACGCCTGAACGCCTGGCCGATGGCAGCGTGCTGTGGCATGGCTTTGTGTCCGATATCACCGACCTCAAGCGCGTCGAGCAGGAGCTGCGGGCGCTGTCGGTCACCGATGTGCTGACCGGTGCCTACAACCGGCGCTACTTTCAGGACCGGATGCAGGCCGAGTTGAAAAGAATCGACCGGCACGGCGGTAACCTGTCGATCATCATGCTCGATATCGATCACTTCAAGCGGATCAATGACCGCTTCGGGCATGCCGCAGGCGATCAGGTGCTCAAGGCCATCTCGGAAAAGATCAGCCAGCGGCTGCGCAGCGATGATGTGTTCTGCCGTCTGGGTGGTGAAGAGTTCATGGTGATCTGCCCCGGAACGCGCGGTGCCCAGGCCTATCAACTGGCACTGAGCCTGCGCGAGGAACTGCGCAGGCAGGTTATCGAAGGCGTCGATCAGGTGGTCACAGGCAGCTTCGGGATCGCCAGCTGGCGCGAGGGTGAGGGGATCGACGCGATGTTGCTGCGCGCCGACTCCGGAGTCTACGCCGCCAAACAGGCCGGTCGCGATCGGGTCGAGCCCGAGCAGGACTGATGCAGACAGACCCGCTGCTCAAGCGGGCCTGCCGATTGTCGGTATCGATTGGTTATTGCTGGATCGAGACCGTGGTGTTGGTCAACTTGGGCTGCCGGTACAGATCGACCAGTACCTCGTCGAGTATCGAGGATGCACCAAACGGACGCGGGTCGTTGAGGATCGCCACGACGGCCCAGGTGTTGCCGTTGCTGTCGCGGCTGAAGCCGGCAATCGCACGCACAGTATTCAGGGTGCCGGTCTTGATGTGTGCCTCGCCGAGCAGCGGGGTGCGCTTGAGTCGCTTGCGCATGGTGCCGTCGAGGCCGGCCAGCGGCATGGAGCTCATGAACTCGGCAGCATAGGGACTGCGCCAGGCCGCTTGCAGGATCACCGCCATTTCACGCGCGCTGACACGCTCGGCCCGCGACAGCCCGGAGCCATTCTCCATGACCAGATGCGGCGCGGTGATGCCTTTCTTCGCCAGCCACTGACGGATGACACGCTGTGCGGCCTTGCCGTCGTCACCGTCGGCTTCGTTGCGGAACTCTTCGCCCAGGCTCAGGAACAGTTGCTGGGCCATGGTGTTGTTGCTGAACTTGTTGATGTCACGAATGACTTCCACCAGATCCGGGGAAAAGGCCTTGGCCAGCAGCTTGGCATTGCCGGGCAGCACGCCAACGCGGTCCTTGCCCTGAATGGTGCCGCCCAGTTCCTGCCAGATGGCCCGCACTGCGCCAGCCGCATAGGTGGGGTGGTCCAGCAGTGACAGGTAGGTCTGTGAGTTGCAGCCATTGCCCAGCTGGCCGGTGACCGTCACGTTGACGCTGCCATCGGCCTGGGTGACCGGGTTGTAGCGCACATCCCCGGTGCATTGCTTCGAGGCGCTTGCCTTGACCTGATTATCAATGCGGATGCTGGCAATCGGCGGCTCGACCGAGACCAGAATCCTGCCGTCGTCATTGCGGGTCACGAAGCGCAGCGCCTTGAGGTTGACCATCAGCGCGTCGGGCTTGACCAGAAACGGCTTGTTGTCGTCATTGCCGTCATCGTTGAACACCGGCAATTGCGGTTGCACGAAATGACTGCGATCCAGTACCAGGTCGCCAGTCACCTGCTGCACGCCATTGGCGCGCAGGTCACGCATCAGCAGCCAGAGCTTTTCCATATTCAGCTTGGGATCGCCGCCGCCCTTGAGGTACAGGTTGCCGCGCAGCACGCCATTGCTCAGGGTGCCGTCGGTGAAGAATTCGGTTTTCCACTGGTGGGTCGGGCCGAGCATTTCCAGGGCCGCGTAGGTGGTGATCAGCTTCATGGTGGAAGCCGGATTGACCGAGACGTCGGCGTTGAACACGGTTGGCGTGCCGGGGCCATTGAGCGGCAACATCACCAGCGACAGTGCGTCATCGCCGAGTTTGCTGGCTTTCATGGCCTGTTGAACCTTGGGGGGCAGCGTGGTGTTGATGACGGCGGCGTAGGAGGGCAGAGCCAGGGGCAAAAGGAGTGACGCGAGCAACAATGGACGTAGCGACTTGATCATTGACTAAAACCCTACTGCAAAGAGGGAAACGAAAAAGAGGGCATGGATGAATTCCCTCGGTAACTATTGCAAATGTCGATTCGATTTCGATAACTATAGTAGTGAATGCGCGGCGGGCTTTTTTTGTAACACACAATGCCACGCATGAAACGAGCCGCATTATGCCCCAAGCGGGGCAGGCTTGTGACCGGGGGGCAAGCCGGTAAATGCTATTTTTTATTGATTCGGCGTTCATGGCGGTCGCAAAGCCGGATATCCACCACACGCCGCAATTGTCGGGCTTTTAAATCGCCAAGCTGGTAAAGTGCCGCCCGATATTTATTGATGAGGATTGTCCCATGGCCACTAACCGCTCCCGCCGTCTGCGCAAAAAACTGTGTGTGGACGAGTTCCAGGAATTGGGTTTTGAACTGAACCTGGACTTCAAGCAAGAGCTGGACGACAAGGCAATCGATGCTTTCCTTGACGCTTTCCTGAAAGAAGCAATGGAAGCCAACGGTCTTGGCTATGTGGGCGGCGACGACTTCGGTCTGGTTTGCCTGAGCAAGCGTGGCTCGGTCAGCGAAGAGCAGCGTGCTGCTGTCGAAGCCTGGCTCAAGGGCCGTAGCGAACTGACAGAAGTCACTGTCAGCCCGCTGATCGACGTCTGGTACCCGGAAAAGGAAATCAATCCGGCCGCCTGATGTAACGGGAAGCAGGCCAGCGCCTGCTTCCCTTGCTTGTTCCCCGCACGTCTCCCGTATATCTCCCCCTTCGTTGTACCGTCTCTGCGCTCGCTCAGTCAGGCTTTGCCTGTTGCAGCATCAGTGCGTCCTCAAGTTCGATCATGGCCAGTTCGACTGCCTGCTGGCAGGTGTAGAACTGTTCATCGGGTGTGTCCGGTTCGCAGGCCAGTTCGAGCGCATCACAGGCATCGACCACCCGTGAAGCCGTGATGATCCGTGCCGCGCCCTTTATCCTGTGCGCCAGGTCACGGGTTTTCTGACGATTGTTTTCCGGTATCAGTCTGGCCAGCAACAACCGGTCTTCGTGGTTGCTGTGCAGCAGTTGCGCGAGCAGACGCTCAACCATTTCAGGACGGTCACCGGTCAGGTTGCTGATGCTCTCGAGGCTGAAGGGCAGGGCCCGGCTGGGCGCCAGCGGGGCAATGGCTGCCAGTCGTTCGCTGAGCATCGAGAGGCTGATGGGTTTGAACAGGCAGTCGTCCATGCCCGCCGTCCGGCAGCGCTCGATCTCGTCAGGCTGCGCGTTGGCCGTGAAGCCCCAGACAGGGCAGCGTTGGCGTTCGCAGGCGCGCTCCTGTTCGCGGATCGCAGCGGTCATGTCGTAGCCGTTCATGATCGGCATGTTGCAATCGGCGACGACCAGATCGAAGGCATCTGTTTTCCAGCGATCGAGCCCTTGCGCGCCGTTTTCGGCCATTTCGCAGTGATGGCCGAGAAAGCCGAGCTGCTGGTAAAGCAGCAGTCGATTGGCAGGATGATCGTCGACGATCAGGATTCTGAGGGTCTGATGAGCGACGGCTGCCGGTTGCGCAACGACGGGCTGCCCGGTCAGCGGTTCAAGTGTGGTCAGCACCAGATTCATGCTGATCCGGGTGCCGTGCCCCGGCGTGCTGTCGAGCGAGAGATTGCCGCCCATCATCATGCACAGGTTGCGGCAGATCACCAGCCCGAGCCCGGCGCCGGTACGCGCCATTTGTCCGGTGTTGTCGGCCTGGGCGAACGGTTCGAACAGGCGTTGCTGGTCTTCGAGACTGATGCCGATGCCGCTGTCCTGAACGGTGATGTGCAGATGCAGCAGTTGCGGGTCTGGACTTTCGGCTGCCTGCAGTACGACCTTGATCCGCCCCATCGGGGTGAACTTGATGGCGTTGCTGACCAGGTTGGACAGGATCTGTTTGAAGCGCAACGGGTCGATCAGCACGTCGGCGTTGATCCTGCTGTCCAGTTCCAGCACCAGTTCGAGGTCCTTCTGTCGCGCCAGACCGTCGAATACCCTGAGCACCGACTCCACCAGCCGGCGCAGATTCGCCCGCTCGGGGTTGAGTGACAGCCGCCCGGATTCGATGCGGGCGATGTCGAGGATATCTCCGATCAGGTCCAGCAAGTCGTTGGCCGAGCTGTAGGCGACTTCGATGGCGGACCGATCCAGTTCGCCGTGATCGGCACGTTTGAGCGCCAGCTCCAGCATGCCGATCACCGCATTCATGGGCGTGCGGATTTCATGGCTCATGGTGGCAAGGAAGGTGCTCTTGGCCCGGCTGGCGGCGTCGGCCTGTTCCTTGGCAGCCTGTAGGTCCTCGATGAGCTGGCGACGCTCGCTGATGTCGATCCAGCCACCGATGATGCCCTGTACTTCGCCCAGAGAGTCACGAAACGGCAGGATCCAGTGGTAGATGGTCAGCTGTCGATCGCCAATGCGCAGAGGGCGGTCGAGGATCAATGCGGTATTGCTGGCCATGACCCGCTGATAGTCGGCAGCGTATTCCCGGGCTTCGAAGGCGTTGCCCAGCACCCCTTCGGTGGCGCTCTTGCCGATGATGTCTTCCCGTTGCGCGGAGAACACCCTGAGGTAGCTGTCATTGCACATGCGCAACATACCTTCGCGATCCCGTACGTAGATGGGATGCGGCGTACCCTCGACCAGGGCGCGCATGAATTCGAACTGATCGCCCAGCGCCCGCTCAGCAGCCTCGCGCTGACGTATCTGCCGGCGCATCCAGGCATTCCAGGCCAGCAGGCCCAGCAGCAACAGGCCTGCACCCACCACAATCTGATAGATCAGCCGTTCATAGTCATGCCAGTTGGCGCGTGAGGGTGTGTAGACGCGCCAGCGGTTGTTGATCGCTGCCATGTCCTGCGGAGCGATGCTTGCCAGGGCCTTGTCGAGAATCGAGCTCAGCTCGATGGCATTGCGTGAGGTCGCCATGGAAATCAGCGCCGGGTCCTCGCCGACGGTGGCGGTCATCTGCAAACGCTCCTCGAAGATCCCGGAAGACAGGAAATAGTCTGCGCTGAGCAGCGAGATGACCGCACCTTCCGCCCGGCCCAGTGACAACATGTCCAGCGCCTGGAACGGGTTGTCGATTTCCAGCGGCACGACCCGGGGGTATTTGCGGCCTAGCCAGTCGAGCACCGGGCTGCCCTGGGTGATTGCCAGACGCTTGCCGTCCATTTGCTCCAGATAGCTGGGGGCACCCTGGTCCTTGCGGGTGACCAGCACGAACGAATTGTCGATGTAGGGGCGGGTGAAGCTGAATCGGTCCTCACGCGCATCACTGGACACCAGCGCGCCGATCATGTCTGCCTGACCTTCGCCGACCTGATTGAGCATGTCGGTCAGGCTGGGCGAGCGTTTGACGTCGAACCTGAGCCCGGTACGCAGGCGCACCAGTTCGAGCAAGTCTGCGGTGATGCCGCGAAAGTTACCCTTGGCATCGAAGAATGTCAGCGGTGCATACGCTTCGTTGACGACCACGCGCACGGTCGGGTGCTGAGCGATCCAGCGCTCCTCGCGTTGCGTCAGTTGCAGCTTCTGGTCGGTGAGCATCAGGTCGCTGCCGGTGCTCCAGCGTCTGGAAATATTGATCCGTTCATCGACGGGGATGGCTTTCAGCGTCTGATTGATGATGCCCAGCAGTTGCGTGTTTTCGTTGCTGACCGCGAAGCTGAAACCGTTGGGCTCGTGCTTGCCGAAATTCGACATCTGCACGTTGTTCAGATAACCCTTGTTGATGATGTACTGGGTGGAAATCGTATCGCCCAGGAACACGTCCGCCTGATTGAAGGCGACTGCGTTGATGGCGTTCTGAAAAGAGGGATAGGTCTTCAGCGTTGCGCCGGGATAGGACGCTTCGACCTCGGCAGGCGGCAGGTAGTGATAGACCATGCTCAGCCGCATGCCTTTCAGGCCCTCGTTCAGGGGGCGGGTGTCTCCGACCCGGGTGACCAGGACGGGCTGGTCCACCGAGTAGGGCTGTGAAAGCCTGATGTTGCGATCGACGGCTTCAAAACCGTTGGCGGTGCCCAGCAGGTCGATCTGGCCTGCGGCAAGGGCCTTGATCGCCGCATCACGGGTTTCGAAACGCTGAACCCTGACGGGCAGGTCCAGCGCATCCGAAATGATCCCTGCGTAGTCGGCAGTGATGCCTTCGTAATCGTTACCTGAAATCGTGATATCGAAGGGCGGGTAATCGGGGCTCGAGGTGCCGAGAATCAGTTCGCGTTGACCGCGCACCCACTGCCACTGGTGACTGTCCAGCTTCACGTCCATGTGCGCCGGGCTCGAGCGACCGAGCAGGGTATAGTGATCGGCCGCATGAAGACCGGCCTCAGCACCCCAGCCTATGCACAGGCTTGTGGCCAGTATTAATAATTGTCTGAAGCGCTTGGGCATCCGTTTTCTCACACTAGCGCGTTGCGTTTTGCCATCTCGATAAGTTCTACCAAGGTTCTGGTTTTCAGTTTTTGCATAAGCCGCGTTTTGTAAGTACTGACGGTTTTGTTACTGAGAAACATGCCCTTGGCTATTTCCTTGTTGGAACGGCCCTGGGCAAATAACTGCAATACCATCAGTTCGCGGTCATTGACCAACTTGAACAGCTCCAGCTCGTTGGTCTGACCCTCTTCACGAACTGCGCACGTCAACGCCTGACTGGGAAAGTAATTGTAGCCGGATAATACCGCTTTCACCGAACTGAGCAGTTCGCTAAGGTCTTCCTGCTTGCACACATAACCCGAGGCACCCGATTGCATGCAGCGAATGGCAAACAGGTTGGGGGTCTGCGACGTCAGCACCAGAATCTTGGAGGGCAGCCCCATCGTATTGAAGCGCGCCAGCACCTCGAGGCCGTCAAGCTTGGGAATGCTGATGTCGAGGATGATCAGGTCAGGCATGCATTCACGCACCATCTGCATGGCGTCGACACCGTTATCGGTTTCGCCGACCACCTCATAATTTTCGTTCTCCAGAAGCATTCTGACCGCCATCCGGATGACCGGATGATCGTCGATGATAAAAACTGAGTTCATATTCCATTCCATAACAAGCAGTGAAGAAAGCGCGCACCTTAGCTCAGATGTTCGGGCAGGCACATAAAGAGACTTGCTCGGCAGGCATATATAGGAAAAGTCCTACAAAAATTAGCGTATCGGAGTACGTAAAAGCCTACGTAGAACATAACTGTGTTTAAACGTTAACGCTTATTTCAATGTGTGTTTGGCAAATGATGCGTCGGGTGTTTATTACTTTCTGGAATCATCATTCATGTTGACTGATGATTTCCTACGCATCTGAACGTCGAATTTAATCGTTCCAGTTTGCCGGTGTCTGGCATGTATCTGTTTTTGCCCGGTATATCTCAAGCCGGATAAAGCCGGCTGGCCGACGTCAGTCAACGAGGTGCCCCAGCAGGCGACTGAGGTCGGGCCCGTGCAGGGGCTTGCTCAGGCAGCCGAGCAGGGGCAGATCGCGCTGCAGGGCGAGTTGCTGCAGGTTTTCAAGCTGTGTGTCCGGCAAGCCGCTGAGCAGAATGGCCTGGCGCAGCCAGCCGTGTCGGGCTGCCTCGTCAATCAGGTCGAGGCCTGACATGTCCGGCAGGCACTGATCGCACAGCACAAGCCCGTAGGGTTCGGCACTGCGTTGCATGGCGGCCATGGCCTCGGCAGCCGTCAGCACGGGCGTCAGCAGGAAGTAGCCATGGTTGTTGAGCAGCACCTCAGTGGCAATCAGTTGAAACGGGTGATCTTCCACCAGAAGGATGCGCAGGCTATGTGTGGACATGAGCGTTCCGGAAAAGCCCTGGCGAGGCGTTCAGGCATCGGCAGGCGGCGTGCGGACCCGTGAGTATCGCAGGCGGATGGATAACGTGCCGGATGGCAGTTGAAGTGGCTGGAATTATTGAGGGATGCAAGAAAAGCTGCGATAGGACTCGTCTGACATGCATGTAGGGCCTGTCTGAGTTTTGCGAGGCAATCAGTCTGACCAGCCTTTTGCCTGCATCCATTCAGGCAGCGGGCGGGTCGATGGAGGCTATATCTGTCCGGAGCGGCCAGTCATTTCCCGGGCCATTTCGCTGGCGTAGCTGTCGGTCATGCCCGCGATGAAGTCGATCATGCGCAGGAACGAGGCATGCAGCGGTGCCTTGGGATCGGGCGCGCTGTTACCCAGCAAGTCGAGGATGCGTCGATGCTTGAACGACGGCGTCCTGCCGCCAAACTGTTCGACTGCCGCACCGCAGAACGCGTTGAGGAGGATCTCCAGCGTGGTGTAGGCACCGATTTCATGCAGTGTCTTGCGCTTGTCCTGAAAGATTTTCTTGCGCGCCATGTCCTTGGCGTTGAGCACGCAGCGTTTGGCCGGGCCGTGCATGTGCTCGACCAGATCGCCAGGCAGGGTGCCGGCCAGCAAGGCGTCCTGCTGCTCGACGAAGGCTCTGGCGGCCGCGTTGGTCAAGTGTTCGATGGCCTTGCCACGCAGGATTGCCAGTTTGCGCCGTCGTGAGTCGCCCGGACCCAGTTGCCGGTAGGTTTCCGGAAGATCATCGCCGACCAGCCCGAGCAAAAGCGATTCCACTTCCGCGTAGTTGAGCAGGTCCATCTCCAGGCCGTCTTCCAGGTCGATCAGGGCGTAACAGATGTCGTCGGCGGCTTCCATCAGATATACCAGCGGATGACGCGCCCAGCGCTGGTCTTCAAGCTGCGGCAAACCCAGCTTGCCGGCGATCTGCTCAAGGATCGGCAGTTCGCTCTGATAGCAGCCGAACTTGTGCTTCTTGTAGCCCAGCGAGTCCGCGTGGCGGGCGGTCCACGGGTATTTGAGGTAAGTGCCCAGTGTGGCGTAGGTGAGGCGAGTGCCGCCGTCGAACTGGTGGTATTCCAGCTGCGTCAGTACCCGAAATCCCTGGGCATTGCCTTCGAAATTGAGGAAGTCATTGCGCTCGGTCTCGCTCATCGCGTCGAGCCAGCCACGCCCGGCCGCCTGATTGAACCAGTTGCGAATTGCATCTTCGCCCGAGTGACCGAACGGCGGATTGCCGATGTCGTGGGCCAGACAGGCCGATTGCACAACCATGCCCAGGTCGCTGGGGTCGCACCATTCAGGCAGGGCAGAGCGCAGCGTTTCGCCGACACGCATCCCCAGCGAACGGCCGACACAACTGACTTCCAGCGAATGGGTCAGGCGCGTATGGATATGGTCGTTGCTGGACACCGGATGCACCTGGGTCTTGCGTCCCAGGCGACGGAAGGCCCCGGAAAAGATGATCCGGTCATGGTCCTTGTGAAACGGACTGCGCCCCAGTTCCTCGGGGCTGTGCAGGGTCTTGCCCAGTCGTTCGCGGTTAAGCAGCGTTTGCCAATCCAATGCGTTCACTCCGTCAATAATTGGGGCGTAGCTTCCCGGTTCGACACGCCTGCCGCAAGGGCCGCATCGATGAAAACAGGCCCCATGGAAAAACAAATGCCTGCTCCGGAAAACCTGAGCAGGCATTTGTATTAAGGCCAGTACCGTCAGGCCAGGGTCATGCTGGACGCGTGGCGCAATCAGACTTTGCGATTGCGATTCTGCAGGGCGCGCGCTTGCATGGCGACCTTGACCACCGGCGTCAGCGTGATGCCCAGCTTCAACAGGCGTCCCAGCAGGCTGGTACGTCCGGTCTTGGCTCGTTTGCCGCTCAGGAAGCCCAGCAGGGCAACCGAGCCCACGCCCCAGAGCGGCGCGTGGCGAAAGCCCAGCGCGCTTTTCCAGTCATGGCGGATACCGCGAAAGCGTTGCAACGGCTGCATCAGTTGCGTCGATTCGTGGCGAATTTCCTGGCGGTGCATTTCCATGCGCAGGCGAATCAATGCCTTGCGCAGTTCTCGACGAGTATTGCTCTGGTGCGACTTGGGTTCACTCATGGCATCAATCGCTCACGGTCATTGGCCAGTTCTTCGAGGGTCGCATGGAAGGGCGAAGACTCGTCGAAGATCGCTGCCTTGAGGCGCAATCCACAAAAGATCGCGGCCAGCAGGTAAAACGTACACAGGCCGACGATGCCCGCCAGGCGATAACTGTCCCACAGAACGATCAGCAGCAAGGCCGAGAGCCCGGTGAGCAGCAGCAGGCCGAAAACCAGTGCCAGACCGGCGAACAGCAGCAGGCTGACGGTTCGCGCTTTCTGTTCCTGCAATTCAATGCCGAACAGCTCGACGTGAGTGTGCAACAGGCCAAGGAAGGCAGCGCCCAGGCGCCGCGGTGAAGAGCCCGGAGTTCCCTCGGGCGGTGCTGATTCCGTTCCCAGAGTCATGATGTTAGCGCCTTGTAGCCAGCAGACCGATCAGAAAGCCGACACCTGCGGCGATACCGACGGACTGCCAGGGGTTGTTCTGAACGTAATCTTCGGTGGCGACCACTGCCGCTTCACCGCGCTCGCGCAACGAATCTTCGGTGGTCTTCAGGGTTTCCTTGGCACGCAGCAGGCTTTCGCGGATCTGGGCGCGCAATTCATCGGCCTGATCACCCGCGAGAGAGGCGGTATGCGCCAGCAATTTCTCAGTGTCGGCAACCAGTACCTGGAAGTCGGCTCTCAGGATTTCCTGAGCATTCTGTGCAGTTTCGCGGGCCATGATGTTCTCCGTTTGGTGGGCGTATGAATGTTTCGAGTACAGGTGATTCCTGAAGGTTCACTTCGATTGGCGTATCGTGTTCGATCAGGCTTTACACTGCCGTCGCACCTTACTCCAAAAGTATCTGCCAGGAAAAACCGCAACCACGGGAAGATTGGGGTTCCGTATTTCTGGCCATTGGCTATGCTCCACACGCGTGACCACGGGATGGCCTGGCGCGCGCGACATCCGTTGAATGGAGAGTGGCATGGAGCGGCTGTATTCCCTGCAGGGACTCAGGGGCGTAGCGGTCCTTGGCGTTGTGTTGTTTCACATGATGTCGGTAGAGAGCAAGTTTTCCGGTGGCGATATCCTTTTGCCGCCCTGGCTCGATTTTTTTCAGTTGGGCGTCGATCTGTTCTTCGTCATCAGCGGATTCGTCATGGTGATTGTCAGCCGTGGCCGTTTTCAGAGCGCAATCGAAGCCCAGCGCTTTCTGTTCAATCGGGTATCGCGGATCTATCCCACGTACTGGTTGTACTTTTTCATCACCCTGGCGGTTTATCTGGTGCAGCCGGGCATGGTCAACAGCGGGCATGGCTCGTCCAATCTGATCATGTCGTTCCTGCTGTTGCCCAACGACAAGGTGCTGCTGGTGATGGTGGCCTGGTCGCTGCTGTTCGAACTGTGGTTCTACGTGGTGTTCTCCGGTTTCCTGCTGTTTCGCGAGCGCAATCTGCCGTTTCTGCTCGGCGGCTGGTGTCTGATCATCGTGGCGTTCAACACGCTGGCAAACTGGCAGGACTATTCCCCGGCAGTGAAGATCATCCTGCATCCCTATGCCCTCGAGTTCATGCTGGGCGCCGCGCTGGCCTTGTTCTTTTACGGTCGCCACAGTGCCCGCGTGCCGACTGCTGCGGTCTGGTTACTGCTCGGTGTCGCGCTGTTGGCGGCGGTGCCCCTGATCGGCTATTACCGGCTGTATGAGAGTCAGGGGCTGCTGCGCATGCTCATGGTCGGCGGCACGTTCGGCGTACTGGTGGTGACGCTGGCCTTGCTCGAACGACGTCGACATCTGCGGGTGCCGGTGTTTCTGGTTGCCGTGGGCGATATGTCCTACACGATCTATCTGTCTCATCTGCTGGTGCTGGGGGTGATCGGCAGGGTCTGGAGTCTGGTGGGAGCCTGGCCCGAAAGCTACCTGGACAACCTGTTTTTCGCGCTGCTGATGATGGCTGCGGCGGTGTGCTATGGCTGGGTCGGTTATCGTTGTTTCGAGAAACCGGTACTGGATCGCGCCAATGCGTTCAGCAAGGCGCATTTCCGGGTGTCGACGTGATCCCGGTGCGCGCCTAGAATAATTTCCGCTCACCGAGGATTCGCCGAGGATCGACCCATGCCCCCCGAATGCCAGCTGTTCAGCACCCCGGGATGCCCGCTGTGCGAGGTTGCCGAGGCGGTTTTACTGCCGTTCGCCATCGAGCACGGCCTGCTGGTTGAGCTGGTCGACATCTGCGAGGATGAGCAACTGCTGGAACGCTACGAGTTGCGCGTTCCTGTGTTGCGTCGAGTCGACACCGGTGACGAACTGGACTGGCCATTTGACGCGCCTCAAGTGGCGTCGTTTCTGAGTCGCTGAGCTGCCTTGTCGTTGAGCTGCATTCCCTTTCATTTACCGGACACGACGCGCAGTGAATATCGATACACGCATCAAATTTCGCCATCTGGTCTGCTTTCTCGAAGTGGCCCGGCAGGGCAGTCTGGCGCGTGCTTCCGACGTTCTGGCGATCAGTCAGCCGGCGCTGTCGAAAAGTCTCAAAGAGCTGGAAACCCTGCTCGACACTACGTTATTCGTGCGCAGCAAGAGCGGCGCGGCACTCACCGAAGCGGGCGTGGCGTTCATGCGCTTTGCCGGGCCCAGCGTGCAGGCCCTGCGCGAGGGCGTCAGCAGCCTGCGCTCGGGCGAGCACGACACGGTCACTGCACGACTGGGCGTACTGTCGACGGCCGAAAGCCTGTTGGTGCCCGAGGTGGTTCATCGCCTGCACCAGCGGCACCCGGCGCTGATCGTCAGCGTGATGACCGGGCCCAGTGCCTATCTGCTGTCGCAATTGAGGGTAGGGGAGCTGGATCTGGTGGTCGGGCGCATGACGGACAGCCCGCAGATTCAGGGGCTGACGTTCGAGCACCTGTACAACGAGTCGATGACGCTGGTGGTGCGCAGCGATCACCCATTGCTGGCTGCGCCGCTCAAGCCCGAAAGTCTGGAGCAGTTCCCGCTGGTGTTGCCGCTGGCAGGCACGACCATCCGCAAGTTTGCCGACAGCCTGTTCGTGCAGTGCGGTATCCGCATGCCGCGTCAACGCCTTGAAACCCTTTCGCTCACCCTCAGCCGCCGCTATGTGCAGTGCAGCGATGCGGTGTGGATCGCGCCACTGGATGCCGTGTCGCTGGAGTTGAAAGGCGGCACACTGGTCGAGCTGAACATGGGTATCCGTGAGCCGGGCGGCTCGGTCGGTTTGTGCAGCAACCCGGCCTTGCCACTCACGCGCGCAACGCAGTGGTGCGTGGACGAGCTGCGGAGTCTTGGAGAGGCCTATCGCAACGTCTAGCATCCATAACCAAGTGGTTATGGATCATCGGGTTTATTTCAGTTCTCTATAAGCATGGATCGCGCGACACTTCGCGGCAGCCTGTAGCGCATGTGACCCACGCCTGCGCGCCCCATAAGAAAAACGAGGAGAACGCCATGTCTGCCGCGGACAACAGCCGCTTCGTCATTCGTGACCGAAACTGGCATCCAAAAGCTCTCACCCCTGATTACAAGACCTCGATCCTGCGCTCGCCGCGTCAGGCGCTGGTCAGTATCCCGCAGTCCATTTCCGAAACCACCGGCCCGGATTTCTCGCATTTGAAATTCGGCCAGCACGATAACGACCTGCTGCTCAATTTCAACAACGGTGGGCTGCCCATCGGCGAGCGTATCCTGCTGGCCGGGCGGGTCTGCGATCAGTACGGAAAGCCGATCCCGCACACGTTGGTGGAGATCTGGCAGGCCAACGCCGGCGGGCGTTATCGCCATAAGCGCGATGCCTATCTGGCGCCCATCGATCCCAATTTCGGCGGCGTCGGACGTGCACTGACCGACAGCGAAGGCAATTACAGCTTCCGTACCGTCAAGCCAGGGCCTTACCCATGGCGCAACGGTCCCAACGACTGGCGCCCGGCGCACATTCATGTGTCGATCAGCGGGCCGTCGATTGCCACACGTCTGATCACCCAGTTGTATTTCGAAGGCGATCCGCTGATTCCGATCTGCCCGATCGTCAAGGCCATCGCCAACCCGGACGCCGTGCAGAGCCTGATTGCCAGGCTCGACCTGGGCCTGGGCAATCCGATGGATTGCCTGGCGTACCGCTTTGATATCGTGTTGCGCGGCCAGCGCAAGACTCACTTCGAAAACTGCTGAGGAGGCCCGACATGCCCGTTCAATTGCTGCAGGAAACCCCTTCACAGACCGCTGGCCCGTATGTCCACATCGGTCTTGCACCGCAGGTGGCCGGCAACCCGACCCGCGAGCTGGAAATCTGGAACGAGATGGCCAGGCCCGAGGCGCCCGGCGAGCACATCGTATTGCTGGGCAACGTCTTCGATGGCAACGGTCACCTGATCCGTGATGCCTACCTGGAGTTCTGGCAGGCGGATCATCAGGGTGCGTATCACAGCGAATTCGACCCGGACAGGCCGTTCAACGGCTTTGGTCGCACGGCTACCACGGACGATGGCCAATGGATCCTCAAGACCATCAAGCCAGGCTCGGCGCGCAATGCGGCGGGCGTGCCGATGGCGGCGCACATCAATGTTTCGCTGTTTGCGCGGGGCATCAATATTCATCTGCAGACGCGGTTGTATTTCGACGACGAAGCCCAGGCGAATGCGCAGGACCCGGTGCTCAATCTGATCGAGCAGCCCCCGCGCCGCGAAACCCTGGTGGCACGTCGTTGCACGCACGAGGGGCAGACGGCCTATCGTTTTGATATCCGCGTACAGGGTGAGGGCGAGACAGTGTTTTTCGATTTCTGAATCGCTTGTCGATTCAGCAATCAATGTGCGTGCGTTTCAAGGCGCCTGCATCGGCAGGCGACCCTATAAAAATAAAAGGACATCTCCATGACGCTTTCCGCCGGCAGCCCCGCGCCGAGTACGCTCGACGTTCAGGCCTTCATCAATGCGCAACCGCTGTCCAGGTATCAGTGGCGAGTGGTTGCGCTGTGTTTTCTGATCGTGTTTCTCGACGGCCTCGATACTGCCGCAATGGGCTTCATTGCACCTGCGCTCAGCCAGGATTGGGGGATCGATCGGGCCAGTCTGGGGCCGGTGATGAGTGCCGCGCTGATCGGCATGGTGTTCGGCGCGCTGGGTTCCGGCCCGCTGGCCGACCGCTTCGGGCGCAAGGTGGTGCTGGTGGTCGCGGTGCTGCTGTTCGGTCTTTTCAGCCTGGCCTCAGCCTACAGCAGCAACATTGATCAATTGCTGGTACTGCGCCTGTTGACCGGGCTGGGTCTTGGCGCGGCGATGCCCAACGCCACCACCTTGCTGTCGGAATATACCCCCGAGCGGCTCAAGTCGTTGCTGGTGACGAGCATGTTCTGCGGTTTCAATCTGGGCATGGCGTGCGGCGGTTTTGTATCAGCCAAACTGATCCCCAGCATGGGCTGGCATAGCCTGCTGATGCTGGGCGGTATTCTGCCCCTCCTGCTGGGGTTGGTGCTGATGTTCTGGCTGCCGGAGTCGGCGCGGTTTCTGGTGGTACGCAATCGCGGTGCAGAGCGGATCCGCAAGGTGCTGGCACCGATTGCGCCAAAGGCGCTGGCCGGCATCACTGATTTCAGCGTTCCCGAGCAGAAAACCGTCAGCAGCCGTAATGTGCTGAAAGTGATTTTCTCCGGCAACTACAGTGCCGGCACGCTGTTGCTGTGGCTGACGTATTTCATGGGTCTGGTCATCGTCTACCTGCTGACCAGCTGGCTGCCGACGCTGATGCGCGACAGCGGCGCGAGCATGGAACAGTCGGCCTTTATTGGCGCGCTGTTTCAGTTCGGCGGGGTGTTGAGTGCTGTGGGCGTGGGCTGGGCGATGGATCGTTACAACCCGCACAAGGTCATTGGTTGTGCCTATGCACTGGCGGGGGTGTTCGCCTGGCTGGTCGGGCAGAGTCTGGGTAACGTCGCGCTGTTGGCGACACTGGTGCTGCTGGCCGGCATGTGCATCAACGGCGCGCAGTCGGCAATGCCGTCGCTGGCGGCGCGCTTTTACCCCACCCAGGGGCGTGCCACGGGCGTGTCGTGGATGCTCGGGATCGGCCGCTTCGGCGCCATTCTCGGCGCCTGGGCCGGTGCCACGCTGCTGGGCGTGGGCTGGACGTTCGAGCAGGTGCTGACCGCGCTGGTAATCCCGGCAGCGCTGGCCGCGATAGCGGTGCTGATCAAGGGCTGGGTCAGTCATTCGGACGCTACCTGAAACCTTTCAATCTGGAGTGGTGATGTGAACAGAGCGAGCAATCAACTTTTCGATGCCTACTTCATGCAACCCGAAATGCGCGAGATCTTTTCCGATGAAGGCCGGGTGCAGGGCATGCTCGATTTCGAGGCTGCGCTGGCCCGGGCACAGGCACGCGTCGGCCTGATCCCGCCCGAGGTGGTCGCCGACATCGAGCTGAGCTGCGACGCACGGCTGTTCGATTTCGACGCGCTGGCAATTGCCATCGGCAGTGCCGGCAATTCGGCGATTCCGCTGGTCAAGGCGCTGGGCAAACAGATTGCCGCACGCAGCGCTGAAGCCGAGCGCTACGTGCACATGGGCGCGACCAGTCAGGATGTGATGGACAGCGGGCTGGTCCTGCAACTGCGTCGAGCCATCGTGCTGCTTGAGCGTGACCTCACCCGACTGGCCGATGCGATGGCTGAGCAGGCACAGCGTCATGCCGGCACGCCGCTGGCCGGACGCACCTGGCTGCAGCAGGCCACGCCGGTCACGTTGGGGATGAAAATCGCTGGCTGGCTGGGCGCAGTCACTCGCCATCGGCAGCGCTTGAACGAGATCAAACCGCGTTTGCTGTGCCTGCAGTTCGGTGGTGCTTCCGGCAGCCTCGCGGCGCTGGGCGATCAGGCCTTTTCGGTGGCCGAAGCGCTGGCCGATGAGTTGCAGCTGGCGTTGCCCGAGCAGCCCTGGCACACCCAGCGCGACCGACTGGTGGAGTTTGCCGGTCTGCTGGGCCTGATCGCCGGCAGTCTCGGCAAGCTGGGGCGCGATGTGAGCCTGCTGATGCAGACCGAAGTGGGCGAGGTTTTCGAGCCTTCGGCACCGGGCAAGGGCGGATCTTCGACCATGCCGCACAAGCGCAACCCGGTCGGCGCTGCGGTCATGATCAGCACCGCGACTCGCGCACCGGGGCTGGTGGCCACCATGCTGGCGGCCATGCCGCAGGAGCACGAACGCAGTCTGGGCCTGTGGCATGCCGAGTGGGAGACCTTGCCGGAACTGTGCTGTCTGGTCTCCGGTTCGCTGCAGCAGGCGTTGCAGGTGATACCCGGTCTGCAGGTCGATGCCGAGCGCATGGCGATCAATCTGCAATCCACCAAAGGCCTGGTTCTCGCCGAGGCAGTGAGCATTGCCCTGGCTCAGCGCATCGGGCGCGATGCTGCCCACCATCTTGTAGAGCAGTGCTGCCGGCGTGCGGTGGAGCAGGGCGCGCATTTGCGTCAGGTGCTCGGCGAAACCCCGCAGGTCAGCGAGCAGTTTTCTTCTGACGAGCTGGATCGTCTGCTCGATCCGGCCCATTACCTCGGCCAGGCTCGCCATTGGGTCGAGCGCGCCGTGGCCGAACACACAAGGATTTCCCGATGACCGAAGATGAACGTTACGAAGCCGGCATGCAGGTGCGCCGCGCGGTGCTGGGCGATGCGCATGTCGATAACAGCCTGAGCAAACTGACGCCGTTCAATGAAGAATTCCAGGAGATGATCACTCGTCACGCCTGGGGTGATATCTGGACGCGTCCGGGGTTGCCGCGCCATACCCGCAGCCTGATCACCATCGCGATGCTGATCGGCATGAATCGCGAAGGCGAATTGCGCCTGCACCTCAAGGCCGCGAAAAACAATGGCGTGACCCGTGAGGAAATCAAGGAAGTGCTGATGCAGAGCGCGATCTACTGCGGCATTCCGGCGGCGAATGCGACGTTCCACCTGGCTGAAGCGGTGTGGGATGAAATGGGCGTGGAGTCATTGCAGGACAATTGAGAGCGGTGATCGAGAACGCCGCCGCAGCGCCCTCGGCCACGGCGGCGTCCTGTTCGGATCAGAGCAGCGACAGCGGGTAGCTGACGATCAGGCGGTTTTCGTCGAACTGGTTGGTGTTGTAGTCGCGGCGCATGGTGGAGTTGCGCCATTTGACTGACAGGCTTTTGAACGCGCCGTTCTGGAACACATAAGCCAGCTCGGTTTCGCGTGCCCACTCTTCGCCGTCGGTGATGGCCCCGGTATGCACGTTGTCGCCGCTGATGTAGCGGTTCATCAGGGTCAGGCCGGGTACGCCCAGAGCTGCGAAATCATAGTCGTGGCGCAACTGCCAGGACTTCTCCCTGGCGTTGTCGAAGCTGGAGTTGTAACTGTCGTTGGCCAAGGTCCCGCCACTGGTACCGTTGACGCGCATCCAGGCGCTGTCGCCGCTGACTTTCTGCAGGCCCACATAAAAGGTGTTGCCACCGTGCCGTGCCGAAAGCAGCGCTGACCAGGTCTTGTTGTCCAGATCGCCGGCCAGCGACTGACCGTCGTCCTTGCCCTGGAAGTAGCCAAGGTTGGCCCCCAGCGTCCAGCTGCCCAACGGCTGGCTGTGCAGCAGGTTGAAATATTGCTGGTGGTAGATGTCTTCAAGCTCGGCGTACCACACGCCGACCTGGGTGCGCTTTTCGTTGAACACGTACTCGCCGCCGCCAAAGTTGAAACGGTCGGAGGTGAACGCGGTGCGGCCATTCAGGGACATGTCTTCCATGCTCGCGTCGTTGCGCGGGCTGTTGCCACGGAACTGACCACCGTAGAGGGTCAGGCCGTCGATCTCCTTGGAGGTGATCTGCCCGCCCTGAAAGGTTTGTGGCAGCGAGCGGCCGTCATCCGAGCGCAGGATCGGCAGCACCGGCATCCACTCGCCGACCTTCAATTCGGTCTTAGAGAAGCGCGCCTTGCCGGCCACGGCCAGTCGCCCGAAGTCGTCGGCCGGGCGTCCATCGCTATGGATGGGCAGCAATTGTGTGCCGCCGGTACCCTTGCCGCCGTCCAGCTTGAGCGAGTAGAGGCCCAGCGCGTCGACACCAAAGCCGACGGTGCCTTGGGTGAAGCCGGAGCGGGCGTCGAGGATGAAGTTTTGCGTCCACTCCTCGGCGTAGTTCTGCGCGTTGGCCGGGTCGACGAAGTTGCGGTTGATGTAGAAGTTGCGTAGGTTCAGATTGACCTTGGCGTCTTCGACGAATCCGGCACTCTGGCCGCTGATGGGCGTCAGGCTTGCAGCGACGGCCGCGGACAGACCGCAAAGGAGTTTGCAGGGGGAATTCACGCGCATGGAACAGACCTTTTTTGTAGTTATTGAGTCGTGTAGCTGGCTGTGATAGTGAAATGCCGGAACGCGCCACGCAATTGTGGAACAGTTGTTTTGGGCGATTATCGAACGTTAATGAACCGGTTCGAACATTTTCTTCAAGAAGCCGCAAACGTGTGTGCGATGCTCACTGTTTTGTAGACATGGGTAGCGGGCGCGGGCGCTTTCGGCCACTGCGTCTGGCTGCTGAAACTTGAACAAGGAAGCGCAATGAGCACTGCCAGCACGCCGTTGTCCGGCGTCAATCAACCTCTCAAAGGTATTGGCTTCATTCTTCTGGCGACCTTTCTGTTTGCCAGTCACGACACCCTGTCCAAATACCTGTCCGGCTTCTATCCGATCATTCTGGTGGTCTGGGCGCGCTATCTGGTGCACACACTGCTGATGGCCTGCATCTTCATGCCGTCATCGGGCTTGCGGGTGTTGCGCACCAAGCGTCCCGGCCTGCAGGTCTTGCGTGCGCTGGCGTTGCTGGGTACCAGTCTGCTGTTTACCAGCAGCCTGATGTTCATCCCGCAGGCAGAGGCGACGGCGGTCAACTTTCTTGCGCCGTTGCTGGTTACCGCGTTATCGGTGCCACTGCTGCACGAGCGTGTGACGCGTGGGCAGTGGATTGCGGTGGTGGTGGGGTTTGTCGGGGTGATGATCATCATTCATCCGGGCGGCGAGCTGTTTACCCCGGCGATTCTGTTGCCGCTGTCGTCGGCCTTGTGTTTTGCGCTGTATCAACTCCTGACGCGGTTGGTCAGTCCGTTCGACAGCCCGACCACCAGCAATTTTTTCGCGGGGCTGTTCAATACCCTGTTGATGAGTGCGTTGGTGCCGTTCTTCTGGGAAGTGCCTGCGCTCAAGCACTTGCCGTTTCTGCTGGCGCTGGGTGCGTGCGGGATGTCGGCGCATTTGCTGCTGACCCAGGCCTTCCGCTTCGCCGCCCCGGCCATGCTTGCGCCGTTCAGTTATTGCCAGATCGTGTTCGCCGGACTGCTGGGCTACCTGGTCTTCGACCACACCCCGTCTCCGACCGCGCAGGCCGGCATCGCCATCATCTGCCTCAGCGGTCTGGCGGCGGCTTGGCAACAGCGGCGCAAGGGTGGGTAACTACCGGGGCTGAAGATCCGATTGGCGCCTATGCCGATGTTCAGTTGGCATGTTTTTCCTGACGCCCTGCGTCGCAGCACAATGTCATGCTGCGCCTGCAGGAGGCCGCCATACGTGCTTTTCGATCACGGTGGCACAGACGACGCAAATTGCGACGTA
>NZ_AWQP01000063.1:0-16194 GCF_000972175.1 Pseudomonas syringae pv. coryli str. NCPPB 4273
TTGGCCCCATCAAAGTAGGTCGCCGAGGGGCGAAAAGGTGACCTGAGTCGAACCTCAATCTACCTGACATCACAGAACAGCTGTGTGACGCAGAGCGTCACGAACTGCATCCCCACGCGGAGCGTGAGGAACGATAGTTATGTGACTATCGTGCCCATGCTCGGCACGATAGCAATCGTTAGCAGCCAACCTTCACCAATACGTCTCAACCGCCACCTGCCCAGGCTTGCGTGACAGGCTCAAGCGCATCTCGCGCTGCTTGAGAATCGCCCGAGTGTCATCGATCATCTGCGGATTGCCGCACAACATCACCCGCGAATGCTCCGGCGTGAGAGCAATGCCGGCCGCGCGCTCCAGCTCCCCGTTTTCGATCAACTGCGTGATACGCCCACTTAATGCGCCCGGATGCTGCTCGCGGGTCACCGTAGGCAGAAACAGAAACTTGTCCGCGTATTCAGCCAGGTACTCACGCTGCATCAATTCGGCAATCAACTGCTGATAAGCCAGCTCACGCGACTCACGAACGCTGTACACCAGAATCACCCGCTCGAACTTCTCCCAGACCTCGAAATCCTGAAGGATCGACAGAAACGGCGCGACACCCGTGCCTGTGGATAACAGCCAGAGATCGCGCCCATTGACAAAGCGATCCAGGGTCAGATAACCAAACGCCTGCTTTTCCACCAACAGACTGTCGCCCTCACGCAAGCGGCTCAACTCGCTGGTGAACTCGCCATCCGGCACCACGATGGAAAAGAACTCCAGAAACTCATCGTGCGGAGAAGAAACCATCGAATAGGCACGCCATACCACCGAGCCGTCGGCCTTCGTCACCCCGAGACGCGCAAACTGTCCGGCACGAAAGCGAAAGCCGGGATCACGCGTGGTGCGCAGGGTAAACAGGTTCGCGGTCAGCGGCGTGACACGCCGCAGTGTCTGTCGGGTGAATTTGTCGTCACTGACGGTCATGGTGCGCTTTGAACTCCTGAATATGGAAAGCAGACCCCAGTGTCCCGCAAAGCAGGCTCGATAAACACCGGCTGTTTGTGATGGATTACCCGGCAACGCGCTCTGCCGCTTAGAGTATTTGGTTCTTGGATCAGCCCTTGCCGGGTCGAACATCCACAGAGCCGATTACCCCGACCCTTCTCGCGCGGGGGTTTCAGCCGACAGCCCGAGAACGTACTGCCAAGTGCCATCAGCCCATCCGTCCGGCCAATCCGCAGCCCGACGGATTGCGGTCTATTTGTTCCTAGACTGGATAAACACCCAGCAAGGTCTGTACACGTACTGCAAGGAGGCTACATGAACACGATGGACATAAATTTCTCACAGCCCTCGCCAGCAAAAAACCTGACTCAGAGAGAAATCGAAGTCCTCAAATGGTCCGCTGAAGGCAAAACAGCTGGCGACATCGCAATGATCCTCTGCCTGAAGGAGCGCACCATTCACTTCCACATTGCCAGCGCCATTCAAAAAATGGGCGTTTGCAACAAGACGGCTGCCGCCGTACAAGCCGCACTCAGCGGGATGTTCTGACAAAACGGACAATCACCGCATAATCAGACAGGTATCGAAACGAAAAAATACGTAAAATCGTCTGCCTCAGCGAGCCCACCTGTCATCGGGCTCGCTGACATACCTTCGATTGCACAGAGTTCTCCCGCCAATGCCGCTGCTCATCAGTCCCTTCGCTGAACTTGATCTCATTCGCCAACCCGAGCAACAGGATGAGCCCCTGCAGGCCTTCGATGCCGCTGACGAATACCTGCTCAATCATGTTGCACAAACAGGGCTGAGCCTGCCAAGCCGGGTTCTGGTGCTCAATGACAGTTTCGGCGCGCTGGCGGCAAGTCTCGCGCCGCATGCCACGGTGATCAGCAGTACCGACTCGTTTCTGGCGGCGCAGGCGCTGGAAAAGAATCTGGCGCGCAATGGCATGAGCTACGACGCAGTACCGCACATTCCGGCCAGCGAAGCGTTGCAGGGACCCTTCGACTGGGTGCTGATCCGGGTGCCCAAGACCCTGGCGCTGCTCGAGGAGCAACTGATACGCCTGCAAGGCCAGCTGGCCCCCGGCGCACGGGTTATCGCTGCAGCAATGGTCAAGCATTTGCCGCGTTCGGCTGGCGACTTGCTGGAGGAATATGTCGGACCGGTGCAGGCCTCGCTGGCAGTGAAAAAAGCCAGGCTGTTGTTTGCCACGCCACAGCCCATGGAAGTGCGGACCTCGCCCTACCCGACGCGCTACCGACTGGATGAGCCGGCCATCGAACTGCTCAACCACGCCAATGTGTTCTGCCGCGACGGGCTGGACATCGGCACCCGCGCTTTCCTGCCGCATCTGCCAAAAAATCTTGGCACGGCAAGGGTCGCAGACCTGGGCTGCGGCAATGGCGTGCTGGCCATTGCCAGTGCGCTGGACAACCCGCAGGCGCACTACACACTGGTCGACGAGTCGTTCATGGCCGTGCAATCGGCAGCCGAGAACTGGCAAGCGACGCTGGGAGATCGCGACGTACGGATTCAAGCAGGCGACGGTCTGGAGATGCAGGAGCCTGATTCGCTGGATGTGGTGCTGTGCAACCCACCCTTCCATCAGCAACAAGTGGTCGGCGACTTTCTTGCCTGGCGGATGTTTCTTCAAGCGCGCGCAGCGTTGGTGACCGGCGGGGCGCTGTACATCGTCGGCAATCGCCATCTGGGTTATCACACCAAGCTGTCGCGCCTGTTCCGCGGCGTCGAACAGGTCGCCGCTACGCCGAAATTCGTGATTCTGAAAGCCCGCAAATAACCCACGCCCACGGCACAAAAAAAGACCCCCTTGCCACGCGAGTGGCAAGAGAGTCGCAAAACGTGTCCGCAGACACGAACGGGAATTCAGTATCAGTGTGTCGTCAGGCCCGCTGCGCTCATGAACATGCGCATCAGGCTGGCCACGATGAACAGTGCGAATACGCTGCCCGCCCAGATTCCGACCAGCCAGGCCAGTCGTTGCCAGAGCGGCTTGCTCAGCGCCGGATCAGGATCGTGCATGGAATTTTTACCAGACATCGTCATTCTCCTCGGTTCGGACTAGTGATAACCGTCTGCAGCCGTCACCTTGCCGCGGAACACGTAGTAGCTCCAGAAGGTGTAGCCCAGGATGAACGGAATGATGAACAGCGTGCCCACCAGCATGAAGCCCTGGCTCTGCGGCGGCGCGGCGGCTGCCCAGATCGATACCGAAGGCGGAATGATGTTTGGCCACAGGCTGATGCCCAGACCGCTGTAACCCAGGAAGATCAGCAACAGGGTCAGCAGAAACGGCGTGTAGTGCGCATTGCGGGCCACCGCCTTGAACAGACCGTACATGGTCACCAGCACCAGAATCGGTACCGGCATGAACCAGAACAGGTTCGGCATGCTGAACCAGCGATGCGCGATATCAGCGTGGGCCAGCGGCGTCCACAGGCTGACCACGCCCATGACCGCGAGCACCGCAAGGGCCAGCGGACGTGCCAGATCATGCATCGCCCTCTGCAGCGAGCCTTCGGTTTTCATGATCAGCCAGGTGCAGCCCAGCAGCGCATAGGCGACGATCAAGGCCAGCCCGCAGAACATCGGGAACGGCGAGAGCCAGTCCAGCGAGCCCCCGGCAAACTGGCGATCGACCACCGGAATGCCTTCAATGTAGGCACCCAGCGCCACGCCCTGGAAGAAGGTCGCAGCCAGCGAACCGCCAATGAACGCCTTGTCCCACCAGTGACGCTTCAGCTCGGTCGCCTTGAAGCGGAACTCGAACGCCACGCCACGGAAGATCAGGCCCATGAGCATGAACATCAGCGGCAGGTACAGCGCAGACAGGACCACCGAGTAGGCCAGCGGGAATGCGCCGAACAGCGCCGCACCGCCCAGCACCAGCCAGGTTTCGTTGCCGTCCCAGACCGGCGCGACGGTATTCATCATCACGTCGCGGTCGGAACTGTCCTTCATGAACGGGAAGAGAATCCCGATACCCAGATCGAAGCCGTCCATCACCACGTACATCATGATGCCGAAGACGATGATGATGGCCCAGATCAGCGGAAGATCGATACCCATGGCTTAAATCCCCTTGCCGTGACGGTCAAGATTGTCGCCATCTTCTTCGCCTTCAACAGCGGCGGAGAGCGGACGGGCCGGTGTGCGTTGCTGGCCGGGACCACCGTGAGGCACATGTTCGACATAGGCTTTCGGCCCTTTGCGAACCAGACGCATCATGTAGCCAAGGCCTGTGCCGAAGAGCACGAAGTAGACGACCACGAACAACACCAGGGTGATGCTCATCTGCGCCACGCTGTGCCCGGACGAAGCATCCGCGGTACGCATCAGGCCGTACACGACCCACGGCTGACGACCGATTTCGGTGGTGAACCAGCCGGCGAGAATCGCGATCAGGCCAGACGGCCCCATCCACAACGCCAGGTACAGGAACGGACGCGAGTTATACAGCGTGCCGCGCTTGCGCAGCCACAGGCTCCACAGACCGGTGAAGATCATCAGCATGCCAAGGGCGACCATGACCCGGAACGACCAGAACACGATCGTCGAATTAGGGCGATCCTCGGGCTTGAATTCCTTGAGCGCAGGCACTTGCTTGTCGAGACTGTGGGTCAGGATCAGGCTGCCCAGGTACGGAATTTCCACCGCGTACTTGGTTCGTTCTTCCTTCATGTCGGGAATGCCGAACAGGATCAGCGGGGTCGGTTCGTCACCGACGTTCTCCCAGTGACCTTCAATGGCAGCAATCTTCGCAGGCTGATGCTTGAGCGTGTTCAGACCGTGGAAGTCACCAACGACAGCCTGGACAGGCGCCACCAGCAGGGCCATCCACATGGCCATCGAGAGCATCTTGCGCACCGCAGGTGTGTCGCGGCCCCGCAACAAGTGCCAGGCGGCCGACGAACCGACGAAGAACGCCGTCGCCACGAACGCGGCAATGGCCATGTGCGTCAGGCGATAAGGGAACGACGGGTTGAAGATCACGGCGAACCAGTCAGTGGGAATGATCCGACCGTCGATGATCTCGAACCCTTGCGGTGTCTGCATCCAGCTGTTGGACGACAGAATCCAGAAGGTGGAGATCAGCGTGCCGATGGCAACCATTACCGTGGAGAAGAAGTGCAGTCTGCGGCCGACACGATTCCAGCCGAACAGCATGACCCCGAGGAAGCCCGCTTCGAGGAAGAACGCGGTCAGCACCTCGTAGGTCAGCAGCGGCCCGGTCACGGCACCTGCGAAGTCGGAGAAGCGGCTCCAGTTGGTACCGAACTGGTAGGCCATGACAAGCCCGGAAACCACGCCCATGCCGAAGTTGACTGCAAAAATCTTCGACCAGAAGTGGTACAGGTCACGGTAGACGTCATCGCGGGTCTTCAGCCACAGACCTTCGAGCACAGCCAGGTAACTTGCCAGACCGATGGTGATGGCAGGAAACAGGATGTGGAACGAAATCGTGAATGCGAACTGAATCCGGGCGAGATCTATAGCCTCTAAACCGAACATAAGATGTTCCTCTCTCAGATGAAACGTGCTGCCGGCCACAAGCCAACAGCGATTGCCCCCACGGTAATGAGTGCTAATGTTTCTTTATTCTGGCGTTTCCAATGGCGAAAACGCTGGTCGATGCACTGATCATTGCCTGAATGCAATGACGCAGATCAATCGACCATCAAAGAGTAGTCCTGTTCAGCCAGTGTAGTCGTGTGGTCTATTGTCGCGTGGCGGGTTGTCTCACCTGCAGAGCGAGTGCAGAAGCGGAGTCCTTGCGAGCACCTATCGTTCCTCACGCTCCGCGTGGGAATGCCGTTCGTGACGCCCCGCGTCACATCTGCGCCGCACCGCCCATCCTCACTAGCCGTGTGCCAATGCAAAGCATTGGCACGATAGGCCGTTGGATTTACGCTCGCTGTTACAACAGTTTATCCAGCGTGATCGGAAACTCGCGGATCCGTTTGCCGGTGGCGTGATAGATAGCGTTGGCAATCGCTGCCGGCACACCCACGATGCCGATTTCGCCGACGCCCTTGGAACCCAGCGCGTTGACGATGTCGTCGTGCTCTTCGACAAACAGCACGTCGATGTCGCCGATGTCAGCGTTCACCGGGATGTGGTACTCGGCCAGGCTGTGGTTCATCGGACGGCCCAGGTCGTGGTCAAGCATCGCCTCTTCCTGAAGCGCCATGCCCATGCCCCAGACAACGCCACCCAGAATCTGGCTGCGTGCCATTTTCGGGTTCACGACCCTGCCCGCTGCCACGGCACTGACCACGCGATTGACCTTGATAGTGCCCAGATCCTCGTCGACCAGCACTTCGACGAATACCGCCGAGTGCGTGGCTGCCGCATAGGCTTCGCGCTTCTTGTCCGGCTCGGCGTCGACTTGCACCTCGATGACACCGTGGGCCTGAGACGCGGCCAGTTCAGCCATCGATAGCGCCTGATCGCCGACGTACAGCTTGCCCGCTTCGAAGCGAACCTCATCCGGCGTCACAGAAGCGAATTGCGGATGCAGCCCTTTGGCAACTTCCAGTACCTGTCGCTGCAAAGCCTGACAGGCCTGTTGCACCGCAGTACCGACTGAAGACACCGTGAACGAGCCGCCCTGCAACGGCGCGGTCGGCAACGAAGAGTCGCCCAGCAGAAAGGTGACATTCTCCACATCAATGCCCGAGGCTTCAGCAGCGATCTGCGTCATCACGGTGTACGTTCCCGTGCCGATGTCAGTCGTGGCACTGCTGACCACCAAAGTGCCATCTGCCTCAAGACGCGCCTTGGCGCTGGCTTTCATCTGCATAGCCTCCCAGACACCACCCGCCATGCCCCAGCCAACCAGCTGGCGGCCTTGGCGCATGCTGCGTGGCTCAGGGTTGCGGCTGGACCAGCCAAAGCGTTCGGCACCCTGGGCGTAGCATTCGCGCAATTCCTTGCTCGAATACGGCTTGTCTTCGTTGCCGTTGCGCTCGGCGTAGTTGGTCAGGCGCAGGCGCACCGGGTCGATGGCCAAGGCGTAAGCCAGTTCGTCCATGGCGCATTCCAGGCCGATCATGCCCAGGGCAGCACCCGGCGCACGCATGTCGAGCGGCGTAAAGACGTCCAGCGGGACCAATTTGTAGGTCAACTGCACGTTGTCGCAGTGGTAGAGCATGCCGCTCCACTCCACGACGTGCTCGCTGAAGTCCTCGAAACGCGAAGTCTGCCCGATGGCCTCATGACCGACCGCCAGCAAACGGCCGTTGGCAGCCGCGCCCAGACGCAGGCGCTGAATGGTGCGCGGGCGATAACCGAAGGTGAACATCTGCTGCCGGGTCAGCGTCAAGCGCACGGAGCGCTTGAGGTGCAGTGCAGCCATCACCGCCAGCGGCAACTGATATTGCGGGCGCAGGCCAGAACCGAAAGCACCACCGACAAAGGCGGCCAGTACACGGATCTTGTCCTTTTCAAGGCCGAAGACCTTGTGCAGGTAGTCCTGACAGTTTTGCGTGCCCTGGGTCTTGTCGTGAATCTGCAAGCTGCCGTCAGCCTGATACAGGACGGTGGACGCATGCGGTTCCATCGGGTTGTGGTATTCGCTGGGCGTGCTGTAGGTCACGTCCACGCTCAACGCCGAGCTGGCCAGTTCACCTTCGAAGTTGCCACGCGGCGGCGGCAATTCGGCAGGCGCGTCATAGGCGGTGTCTAGCATGGCCTGCAGATCGGTCTGGTGCTCCTGCTGCCCGTATTCGATACGCACCAGCGAGCCCGCATGCCGCGCCAGTTCCAGCGTATCGGCGACGACCAGCGCGAGCGGCTGGCCGCTGTACATCACGTTGTCGTTGTAAAAAGGACGAAACGGCGAACCGTCGGCCGAATCGGCGTCTTCATAGTTTTCGTCGTAACTGGCCAGCCACGGACGGTTGGTGTGGTCGATGACAGCGACCACACCCGGCACCTTCATTGCCTCGCTTGTATCGATGCTGGCGACGCGGCCGTTGGCGATGGTGCTGGAGACCACGCTGCCATACAGCAACCCTTCTTCAGGGTATTCGCCGGCGTAACGTGCGCCACCGGTCACTTTCAATCGGCCGTCGACGCGGTCCACTGGCTTGCCCATTGGCGAAAATGGCTGGTTCATTGGGCGCTCCCTCCTGTTGCGGCATCGCTCAAGGCACGGATGATCGCGCGGCGTGCCAGTCTGACTTTGAAACCGTTGTGCTCCAGAGGCTGGGCATCTTCCAGCATGGCGTCTGCGGCAGCGGCGAAGTTCTCGCGGGTGACCGGCTTGCCGACCAACAGTGCCTCGACGGCCTTGTCGCGCCACGGTTTATGCGCGACGCCGCCCAATGCCAGACGCACGTCGCGAATCACGTCGCCGTCCAGATCGATGGCGGCAGCCACCGATATCAGGGCAAACGCGTAGGACGCACGGTCACGGATCTTCAGATAAGCGTTGTGGCTGACAAAGCCATTTGCAGGCAGCTCGACGGCGACGATCAACTCATCGTCGGCCAACTGATTGTCCCGTTGCGGCGCATCACCCGGCAGGCGATGGAAATCCGCGAACTCGATGGTGCGGCGACCCGCACGTCCCTGGACGTGCACCACAGCCTCCAGCGCAGCGAGGGCCACACACATGTCGGACGGGTGAGTCGCGACGCAGTCCTCGCTGGCACCAAGGATCGCGTGAATGCGATTCAGGCCGGTGCGCGCCGGGCAGCCACTGCCGGGTTCGCGCTTGTTGCACGGCACGCCGGTGTCATAGAAGTAATAGCAGCGGGTGCGTTGCAGCAGGTTGCCGCCGGTACTGGCCATGTTGCGCAACTGCGGCGAAGCACCGGCCAGCACGGCCTTGCTCAACAGCGGGTAACGCGCTTCGATCAACGGGTGGTAGGCCAGGTCGGCGTTGCTGACCAACGCACCGATCATCAAACCGCCCGAGGCGGTTTCACTGACATCCCTTAAAGGCAGGCCGGTGATGTCGATCAGGTGCTCGGGCGTGGTGACGTTTTCTTTCATCAGGTCGAGCAGATTGGTGCCGCCCGCAATGAAACGCGTGGCCGGTCCGCTCAGGTTGACCGCAGCAGTGATGTCGGTCGGCTTGCTGTAGGTAAACGGATTCATGCGTTCACCTCCGGCTTCGGCGCTGCGTTGTGGAACTGCGGCAGCGCCTCTTCGACGGCGGCGAGGATATTGCTGTAGGCACCGCAGCGGCACAGATTACCGCTCATCAGTTCCTGAATCTCGGCACGCGTGCTGGCGCGCCCCTCATTGGCAAGCCCGACTGCCGAGCAGATTTGCCCGGGCGTGCAGTAGCCGCACTGGAACGCATCGTTCTTGATGAACGCCTGCTGCATGGGGTGCAACTGGTCGCCATCGGCCAGGCCTTCAATGGTGGTCAGCTCGGCGCCATCACACATGATCGCCAGCGTCAGGCAGGCATTGATGCGCGTGCCGTCGCGCAGTACGGTACACGCACCGCACTGACCGTGGTCGCAGCCTTTCTTGGTGCCAACCAGATCGAGCTGATCACGCAGCAGGTCAAGCAAAGTGGTCCAGGGCAGCACATCCAGTTGGCGGAGCTGTCCGTTCAGGGTCAGGGAAATCGCGTGGGTGGCGAAGTCCTGGGGGTTCGGGGTCGTTGCACTCATGGAAACCTCACGGTAGGCGGTCACTTAGCGCACTTTTTATGCGTCTTAAGGGGTGGGACTTCGCGAGGTTTGCAACGTTCAGGCTTTCTTGATGAGCGTACTTGTCATCGAAAGGCCGTCATCCACAGGCAGCCATCCCGCCAAGCTGCTGGTATGATGCGCGGCTTTTTCCGACCCGCAAAAATCAAACGGGCTGCCCTGCAGTCTGTGCATTGCTGTTGGAGTCGATCATTCACGACGCGCGCCGCGTCACGGAGAGCCAGACATGCTGGAAAGGCTGTTTCAACTCAAGGCACACAACACCAACGTGCGAACCGAGATTCTTGCGGGCGTCACGACTTTCCTGGCGATGGCTTACATCCTGTTCGTCAACCCGAGCATCCTCGGCGAAACCGGCATGGACAAGGGCGCGGTATTCGTCGCCACCTGCCTGGCAGCGGCCATCGGCTCGACGGTGATGGGCCTGATCGCCAACTACCCGATTGCTCTGGCACCGGGCATGGGCCTGAACGCCTTCTTTACCTACACCGTGGTCCTGCACATGGGCCACAGCTGGCAGGTAGCGCTGGGCGCGGTGTTCATTTCAGCGGTGATGTTCTTCATCCTGTCGATCTTCCGGATCCGCGAATGGATCATCAACAGCATTCCCCTGCCCCTGCGTTCGGCAATTGCGGCCGGTATCGGCCTGTTCCTGGCGCTGATCGCCCTGCATAACGCCGGTATCGTGGTCAGCAACCCGGCGACCATGGTCGGCATGGGCGATCTCAAGCAGCCCGCCCCGGTACTGGCGACGCTGGGCTTCTTTCTGATCGTGGCCCTGGATTACCTCAAGGTTCGCGGCGCCGTGCTGATCGGCATCCTCGCGGTGACTTTGGTGTCCATCGCCCTGGGCTTCTCGCCGTTTGGCGGTGTGGTGTCGATGCCTCCTTCGCTGGCCCCCACGTTCATGCAACTGGACATCATGGGTGCGCTGGACGTCGGTCTGGTCAGCATCATCTTCGCGTTCCTGTTCGTCGACATCTTCGACAACTCCGGCACCCTGATCGGCGTGGCCAAACGCGCCGGGCTGATGGGCAAGGACGGGCACATGCCGAAGATGGGCCGTGCGCTGATCGCCGACAGTACTGCCGCGATGGCCGGCTCCCTGCTGGGCACCTCGACCACTACCAGCTACATCGAGTCGGCGGCAGGCGTGAGTGCCGGTGGCCGCACAGGTCTGACTGCCGTGGTGGTCGCCGTGCTGTTTCTGCTGGCGCTGTTCTTCGCCCCACTGGCCGGCAGCGTGCCCGCCTTCGCGACCGCACCCGCGCTGCTGTTCGTCGCTGTGTTGATGGCGTCCGGCATGGCGGAAATCGACTGGGATGACATCACGGTCGCAGCGCCAGTAGTCATCACTGCTCTGGCCATGCCATTCACCTACTCCATCGCCAACGGCATTGCCTTTGGCTTCATTTCCTGGACAGCGATCAAGCTGCTGTCGGGACGCTGGCGCGAGCTGAATTCGGCGCTGGTGATCCTGTCGATCCTGTTCGTTATCAAGCTGGGCTGGTTCAACGCATGAGTGTTCCCTTCGACCCTGCGAGCTACGACCGTCAGCTCGAAGAAAAAACCGTCCGCCTGCGCGAGTTGCTGGCGCCGTTCGATGCACCCGAGCCGCAGGTGTTCGACTCGCCACGCGAACACTATCGGCTGCGCGCCGAGTTCCGCCTGTGGCGTGAAGACCAGAAGCGCTATTACGCGATGTTCGCGCCGGGCGACAACAGGACGCCGATCCTGCTCGAAGGTCTGCCGATCGCCAGCGAGCGCATCAACGCGCTGATGCCGGTGCTGCGCGAGCGCTGGGAAGCCAGCCCGACGTTGAACCACAAGCTGTTTCAGGTGGACTTCCTGACCACGCTGGCAGGCGACGCGATGATCACCCTGTGCTATCACCGCCCGCTGGACGCCGAATGGCAGGCCGCAGCCGAACAACTGGCCGCCGAACTGGACGTCAGCCTGATTGGCCGCTCCAAGGGTCAGAAGCTGGTCATCGGCCATGATTACGTGACCGAGAAGCTCGACGTGGCTGGCCGCACCTTCAGCTACCGGCAACCGGAAGGCGCTTTCACCCAGCCCAACGGCACGGTGAACGGCAAGATGCTCAACTGGGCCTTCGATGCGCTGGGCGAGCGGCAGGACGACCTGCTGGAGCTGTATTGCGGCAATGGCAACTTCACCCTGCCGCTGGCCACCCGCGTGCGCAAGGTGCTGGCGACCGAAATCAGCAAGACCTCGGTCAATGCGGCGCTAAGCAATCTGGATGACAACGGCGTGGACAACGTCACGCTGGTGCGCCTGTCCGCCGAAGAACTGACCGAAGCCCTTAATGAAGTGCGCCCGTTCCGCCGCCTGCACGGTGTGGACTTGAAGAGCTACGATTTCGGCAGCGTGTTCGTCGACCCGCCCCGCGTCGGCATGGACCCGGACACCTGCGAACTGACCCGGCGCTTCGAGCGCATTCTGTACATATCCTGCAACCCCGAAACCCTGGCCGCCAACATCGCCCAACTGCACGACACCCACCGGGTCGAGCGCTGCGCACTGTTCGATCAGTTTCCGTACACCCACCACATGGAATCGGGTGTGCTGCTGGTTAGGCGCTGAGCCTCCTCTGACGGACTATCGTGCCGATGCTACGCGTCGGCATGTAGTTCCGGACGCTCCGCGTCCTCTTGCGACGCGGAGCGTCGAGAACTGCATTCCCACGCTGGAGCGTGAGGAACGATAATCTCAACTATCGTGCGGCGCTCTGAGCGTGAGGAACGATCATTTCACTATCGTGCGGCGCTCTGCGTCGCCATGCCGTTCCGGACGCTCCGCGTCCTCTTGCGACGCGGAGCGTCGTGAAATGCATTCGCACTGGAGCGTGAGGAACGAGAGGTTCTTTCATGCCCGTCACCGCGAAACTGTCAGAATATTTATTAGCTTCCTATCGATACGCTGGGGTATAAACCAAAAACCTGAATCAGCTGCTTCGATGGGATCCTTTTTCTTGAGCTCCGAGTCTTCCGCGCCTTCTGTGCCGGTCAAGTTGTCCAGCCAGCCCGGTTTCGTCAGTTTTATCCTCTCGCGCCTGATGGCCGTGTTTGCCATGCAGATTCAGGCGGTGGTCGTTGCCTGGCAGGTCTATGACATGACCCGCGAGCCGATGGCGCTGGCCTATGTGGGTCTTGCTCAGTTCATTCCCATGTTGCTGCTGTTGATGCCTGCCGGGGATCTGATCGACCGCTACAACCGCAAGGTCATCCTGATGCTCAGCTGGGGTGTGCAGGCGATCTGTGGCGTCATTCTGTTGGTGTTCTCGGCGCTGAAGCTGCAAGACCTGCGGCTGATCTACGGCGCGCTGATGCTGTATGGCTGCGCCCGCGCCTTTACCGGTCCGGCGCTGCAAAGTCTGTTGCCGCAGATTGTCCCGCGCGACCAGCTGGCCTCGGCCATCGCCACCAACAGCGTGATCATGCGCTGTTCGACCGTCGGTGGCCCGCTGATCGGTGGCTATCTTTACTGGCTGGGCGGCGCAGAGTTGACGTATTCGGTCTGCGTCGCAGCATTCATAGCCGGCATCCTGTTTCTGGCCCCCGTGGCAACGCCCTTTGCCGGCAAGCCGGTGGAACTGGGCTCCAGCGCCTGGGGCCGGTTCACCGCGGGCATTGCCTTCATTCGCTCGCGGCCGATCATCCTTGGCACCATTTCGCTGGACCTGTTCGCCGTGCTGCTCGGCGGCGTGGTGGCGCTGCTGCCGATCTACGCCCATGAAGTGCTGCACCTCGGGCCGCAAGGGCTGGGCATGCTGCGGGCGTCGATGAGCCTGGGAGAACTGGGCGTGGGCATTTACCTGAGCATGCGCCCGTTGCAGCGCAACGTTGGCATGACCATGTTTCTCGCCGTCGGCCTGTTCGGCGTAGCGAATCTGGTGTTTGCACTGTCGACACTGTTCTGGCTGTCGTGCCTGGCCCTGCTGATTGCGGGCGCGGCGGACATGGTCAGCGTGTTCATCCGTTCGGCGCTGGTGCAGTTCTCGACGCCGGACAACATGCGCGGCCGGGTCAATGCGGTGAACATGCTGTTCATTGGCTCCTCCAACGAGCTGGGCGAGTTCCGCGCAGGCACCAGCGCCTCGCTGGTCGGCGCAATCCCTGCCGCAATCATGGGGGGTGTCTGCACGCTGGGCGTGGTCGGCGCCTGGATGACGGGCTTCAAATCGTTGCGTCAGGTCGACCGTTTTGCCGACGCCTCGCCGCCGGACGTGCTCAACGCGCAGCCCGTGAAACAGGCCTGACAGCGGCAGGTTTCAGCAAAACACAGCCACGGCACAGCTTGGGCGAACCAATCAGCCCCGTTACACCTCTATACCCTCGCATTCTGCACACGACGCTGGCCGGAACGCCGGACTGGCGTATTCGCGTATCAGCAGCGACACTCATTGCACGAAAAGAAGAGGGATCCGACATGCTCTGGAAAAAAGGCCGACGCAGCGACAACGTAGTCGATGCGCGCGATGGCGGCAGCAGTGGTGGCGGCGGCGGTGGCATGCGCATCGGCGGCAAAGGGCTGGGTATCGGCGGCATCGTGATCATCGTCGCCATCGGCCTGCTGACCGGCCAGGACCCGATGCAGATTCTCGGGCAACTGACCGGTCAAGTGACCGAGCAGAGCGCCCCGCCCAGCGCGCAAACGCGTGAAGCGCCGCCGGCCAACGACCAGCAGGCCGAATTCGTGCGCAGCATCCTTGGCGATACCGAAGACACCTGGCGCGCCGTATTCGCCCAGAATGGTCGCGAATACAAGGACCCTACGCTGGTGCTGTTCAGCGGCCAGGTCAACTCCGCCTGCGGTCGCGCCACGTCGGCAACTGGTCCGTTCTATTGCCCGGCTGACCAGCAGGTCTATCTGGACATGGAGTTCTTCCGTGAAATGGCTCAGCGCTTTTCCGCCGCTGGCGACTTCGCTCAGGCTTACGTGATCGCTCACGAAGTCGGGCACCATGTGCAGACCCTGCTGGGCATTTCCGCCAAGGTCGACAAGGCTCGCCAGGCCGGACAGAAAATGGAAGGTGCCAACGGTTTACTGGTCCGCCAGGAGCTGCAAGCGGACTGCTTTGCCGGTGTTTGGGCCTACAACGCACAAAATCGTTTGAACTGGCTCGAGCCGGGTGATATTGAAGAAGCATTGAACGCGGCCAACGCTATCGGCGATGATCGCTTGCAACAGCAAAGCAGTGGTCGAGTCGCTCCGGACTCCTTCACTCACGGCACGTCTGCACAGCGTGTACGCTGGTTCAAGGCAGGCTTTGCCCAAGGTCAAATCAATCAATGCGATACATTCGCCGCCAAGAGTCTCTGAGCACATGATTAAACCGCTTCTGGTCCTGTTGTTGAGCACTGCCTTCGTGAGCCTCGGGGCGCATGCCGAGGATCAAGCGGTCAATTCCATCAGCCCGGATCGCCTCGCCATCAATGGCGCAGAGGCGACCCTCGGGCTGAGCCAGGAGTGGGTACATCCCAAGCCGAAGATCGAACGCGTAGTGATCGTCCTGCACGGTCGCCTGCGCAATGCGCAAACCTACCTGCGCAGCATCGAACGGGCGGCCAACCAGTCCCGAGAGCGCGGCAAGACCTTGCTGATCGCCCCGCAATTTCTGGATGAAAGGGATATCGTTGCGCACCACTTGCCTGACTCGATCCTGCGTTGGCGCCAGAACAGCTGGATGGAAGGCGCGACCTCCACCGATCCCAAGCCGGTCAGCTCGTTTCTGGTGCTGGACCACATCCTCAAGCGCCTGAGCGACAGCAAGCTGTTTCCCAACCTGAAGGAAATCGTCATTGCCGGGCACTCCGGTGGTGCCCAGGTGGTGCAGCGCTACGCGATGATCGGCGGCAAGGAAGACGCCCTGCTGCAACGTGAAGGGGTGAAGCTGCGCTACGTGATCGCCAATCCGTCGTCCTACGCTTACTTCGATGCGGAACGGCCTGAACCGGTAACCGCGCAAAGCTGCCCGAACTTCAACGACTGGAAATACGGCCTCAACAAGATGCCCTTCTACTCGGGCAAGGAAAAGCCGGCTGACATCGAGAAGAATTACGTGAAGCGCGACATCACTTACCTGATGGGCGAGCTGGACACCGACCGCAACCACCCGGCACTGGACAAGACCTGTGCCGCCGAAGCGCAAGGCGCCTACCGCCTGATTCGCGGGCAGAACTACTTCAACTATCTGCAGAAGCGTCACCCGGAAGGGCTGAACCAGCGCCTGGTGATCGTGCCTAAAGTCGGCCACAACGGCGACGGGATCTTCACCTCACCGCAAGGCCAGGCGGTACTGTTCAAGCCGTTTTGAGTGATATTGATATCGAGTGGTATTGATATAGCTATCGTCCCCACGCTCCGCGTGGGGACGCATTTCTGGACGCTCTGCGTCCTCATGCCGACGCGAATCATTGGCACTATCGGCAGCTCAGATCACCCCAGCATCCCGCGCAGCACTGTGCAATCCTGCGCATGCCAGTCC
>NZ_AWQP01000064.1:0-43012 GCF_000972175.1 Pseudomonas syringae pv. coryli str. NCPPB 4273
ACAGATTTTTAGCGACTGCACTGGCCTCTTCGTGAGCAAGCTCACCCCCACAGTTCCGAGGTGTTTTCAGGGGGATCAGTGAGGACTAAAGACGGCTCATCAATCCAGCCCCAAGACCTCCAGCACCTCATCAACACCCCAGAACAGCCGGTCGACGTCAGGCAACTGCGGGCGTTTGAGGATCAGGACGGGCAGGCTGCGTTCGCGTGCGACATCGAGTTTGGGTTCGGTGGAGCTGCTGCCGCTGTTTTTGCTGATCAGTACGTCGATGCGGCGCTGTTCGAACAACTGGCGTTCGTCTTCCAGTATGAATGGGCCGCGTGCGCCGATCACTTCGCAGCGTTCGTTGCCGGGGTAGTCGTCCAGTGCCCGGAGTGTCCAGAACTGGTGCGGCGGGATTTCGTGCAGGTGCTGCAGGGGCTCGCGACCCAGCGTGAACAGCGGGCGCTTGAAAGGAAGCAGGGCAGTGGCCAGTTCTGACCAGTCAGCCACTTCGCGCCAGTCGTCCTCTGGACCTGCCTGCCACGCGGTGCGGCGCAAAGCCCAGCAGGGAATGCCAGCCAGTTTGGCCGCACGCGCTGCGTTGTGGCTGATCTGCGCGGCGTAGGGATGGGTGGCGTCCAGCAGCAGGTCGACGCCCTGTTCGCCCATGTACTGCGCCATGCCCTCGGCGCCGCCATAACCGCCGACCTTCAATTGGCAGGCCAGATCCGACGGCACCCGGCCCACGCCCGCCAGGCTGTAGATGTGCTCAGGCCCGAGCCTTCGCGCAATGGCCAGGGCCTCGGTGATACCGCCCAGCAGCAGTATGCGTTTCATGTCGCCTCTCTCTGTGAGTGAACGCCAGCCTGACCCACCAGCCCGCCCTGACGATCAATGGCGAAGACCTCCACCTGAACGCTCGCAGGCACGATGCTGCGCGCGAAATTCAGCGCGTGGCGACACACTTCGTCGCCCAGTGGCACACCCGCCGCGGCGCTCATCGCCAGCGCTTGCTGACTGGTGTTGGCTTCAAGGATCCGTTGTTGCAGGCCTGCATCCGCGCCGACATCCGCAGCCCAGTGCGCCAGCTGTGGCAGGTCGATGCTGGAATGGCGGCTGTGCAGGTCCATATGGCCGGCGGCCAGCTTGCTGATCTTGCCGAAGCCGCCGCACACGCTCAACTTATCCACAGACACCTTGCGCAAGTGCTTGAGCACCGCACCGACGAAGTCGCCCATCTCGATCAGTGCGATGTCCGGAATTTTGTAGACGCGGCGCATGGTGTCTTCGCTGGCATTGCCAGTGCAGGCGGCGATATGCCGATAGCCGTTGGTGGTGGCGACGTCGATGCCCTGATGGATCGAGGCGATATAGGCTGCGCAGGAGAACGGCCGGACAATCCCGCTGGTGCCCAGAATCGACAGTCCGCCGAGAATGCCCAGGCGCGGGTTCATGGTCTTGAGCGCCAGCGCCTCGCCCCCCTCGACGCCGATCGTGACTTCGAATCCGCCGCTGTAGCCTTGTTCTTCGGCCAGTTGCAGCAAGTGCTCGGTCATCATGCGCCGAGGCACCGGGTTGATGGCCGGTTCACCGACTGCCAGCACCAGCCCGGGGCGGGTCACGGTGCCGACACCTGCACCTGCAACGAAGCGCACGCCTGCTGCCGCTTGCAGCCTGACGCGGGCAAACACCAGTGCGCCGTGGGTGACATCCGGATCGTCGCCGGCATCCTTGAGCGTTGCGGCTTCCGCGAAGTTATCCACAAGCCGGCAGAATTCCAGACGCATCTGCACCTGTTTGCCCTTGGGCAGGACGATGTCTACCGCGTCGCTGACCTGCCCGCAGAGCAGCAGTCGCGCCGCCGCCAGGCTGGTCGCGGTCGCACAGCTGCCAGTGGTCAGGCCACTGCGCAGTGGCGCAGGCTGTTCGGCGGTTTCTTCGCGCATCAGGGTTTGACTACGTCCAGCAGGGTGATCGGCAACGCCTGACGCCACGTGTCGAATTCGCCAAGGGGCTGCGCGTGGGCGACGTGGATACGGGTCAGCTCGCCGCCATGCCGTTCGCGCCAGGCCATCAAGGCCGTTTCGCTTTGCAGGGTGACCGCATTGGCGACCAGTCGGCCGCCTGGGCGCAGCTGTTCCCAGCAGGTTTCCAGCACGCCGATACGCGTTACGCCACCGCCGATGAAAATCGCATCCGGGCGTTCCAGACCGCTCAGTGCCTGAGGCGCGCTGCCCCGCACCAGTTGCAGGCCGGGCACGCCAAGTGCCTCGCGGTTGAATTCGATCAGTTGCTGGCGGCCTTCGTCGGCTTCGATGGCCATCGCCCGGCAGGTCGGGTGCGCGCGCATCCATTCGATGCCGATGGAGCCGCAGCCCGCGCCGACATCCCACAACAGTTCGCCCGGCAGCGGTGCAAGGCGTGCGAGGGTGATGGCGCGTACGTCGCGCTTGGTGAGTTGGCCGTCATGTTCGAAGGCGCTGTCCGGCAGACCTGAAACGGGGCTCAGACGGATGGCGCTGGCGTCGGCGCGACAATCGATGGCAACCAGGTTCAGCGCGGCAATCTCGGGGTTGCCCCACTCGCTGGCCAGCCCTTCGACGCGCCGCTCGGCTTCGCCACCCAGATGCTCCAGGACGGTCATGCGGCTTGGACCAAAGCCGCGCTCGCGCAACAAACCGGCAATCACGGCGGGGCTGCTGCCGTCGTTGCTCAACACCAGCAGACGCATGCCATGGTGGAAGTGCGCGTTCAGCGCGGCCACCGGCCGGGCAACCACTGACAGGGTGACGACGTCCTGCAGTGGCCAGCCGAGGCGGGCGGCGGCCAGAGAGTAAGAGGAGGGCGCAGGCAGAATACGCATTTCGTCAATGCTGACCACGCGTGCAAGACTGGCGCCGACGCCGAACATCATCGGGTCGCCACTGGCCAGCACGCAGATCTCGGCACCCCGCTGCTCGAGCACAGGGTTCAACGAGAAAGGGCTCGGCCACGCACGTCGCTCGGCGCGAATGCACGGCGGCAGCAACGCCAGCTGGCGCGGGCCGCCGAACACCTGATCAGCGTGCAGCAGAGCGTGTCTGGCGTTCTTGCCGAGCCCCTTGTAACCGTCTTCTCCGATTCCCACGACTGTCAGCCACGGCGACATGTACCTACCTCAATCCGAACTTCCGACAGAGCGCCTTTTCATGCCTGCGGACAAAGCAGGCATAATACCGCGCCCGACGGGGTACAAGTGCTCTAATCAACGTCCGTTTCCAGCCAGTTCACATCGGGTGACCCATTGAACGAGCAGCAGTCCGCTCGCACATCCTCTGCAACGCTACGCCCCTCGGCCTGTCCGGGGTTGCTGCGTATCGTCCCGGCACTGGACGGCGGGATCTGCCGGATCAAGCTGGCGGGCGGGGTGATCAGCAGTGCGCAGGCCATGGCCGTTGCCGAGGCCGCGCGCACCTATGCACAGGGCGTTATCGAGGCCACCAACCGCGCCAACCTGCAGATTCGCGGCATTGTTGGCGATCATGACGGGTTGATCGGTGCCTTGATGGCGGCAGGGCTCGGCCCCGCCAACCCGGCCAGCGACGATGTGCGCAACCTGATGCTCAGCCCGACGGCCGGCCTGGACCCGCAGATGCTCTTCGATGCCCGGCCGCTGGCGGCGCAGATTCTCGACGCGCTGGAACATCACCCGCGTTTTCATGAGCTGTCCCCCAAGTTCGCCTTGTCGCTGGACGCTGGTGAAGCGCTGGTCATGCTCGAACACCCGCACGACGTGTGGCTGTCGGCGCTGAAACTCGACGACGAAGTGCTGCTGGCGTTCGGCTTGGCCGGCTGCCCGGCCCATGATCGACCGCTGGCCGCTGTTCCTGTGGCTGAGGGTAAGACGCTGGTTGTCGCCCTGCTGGAGCTGTTTCTCGACTTGGGCCGTCCCGAGCACACCCGGATGCGGCATCTGCTGGCCGAGGTATCGACCGCCGATATGCTGCGCGAGCTGTCGACCCGGTCCGGCTGCACAGTGCGGACCGACAAGGCGATCACCGATTGGCAGCGTCCGGCCATTCAAGGCACTCGGCATATCGGTGTTTATCCACAGGCTCAGCCGAATCAGGTGGCGGTGGGCGCTGCAGTACCGTTGGGGCGTCTCGATGCGGCGATGCTTTCCAGCGTGGCGCAACTGGCGGCGGATCAGGGCGACGGCACGCTGCGCCTGACGCCCTGGCAAAGCCTGTTATTGCCCAACGTGCCGGTCGAGCGCGCGACGGCGGTGCTGGGCGCGTTGCAGGCATCGGGCTTCGTCGGGGCGGCCGGGCAACCGCTGGCGCAGATGCTCGCCTGTACCGGTTCTGCCGGGTGCGCCAAGGGGCTGGCCGACACCAAGGCCGACGCCCTGCAACTGGCTGCCGTGCTGGCTACCGGCCAGGCTGTTCACTTGAGCGGCTGCACGCGTTCCTGCGCCGCCGCCCACGTAGCGCCAGTAACCTTGCTGGCTGTCGCGCCGGGCCGTTACGATCTTTATTTTCGCGATGCAGCGCATGCCGGTTTCGGCGTGCTGCGCGCGCGCAACCTTACTATTGAAGCAGTCGGTGCGCAGTTGAACGCCGGCTCACGGAGCAACATGCATGATTGATTACATCCGCGATGGTCAGGAGATATATCGCAACTCTTTCTCGATCATTCGCGCCGAAGCGCGTCTTGACACGATCCCTGCCGACCTGGAAAAACTCGCCGTGCGCGTGATCCATGCCTGCGGGATGGTCGAAGTCATCGAAGACCTGCGCTTCTCGCCGGGTGCCGGTGCTGCCGGGCGCAACGCTCTGGCCGCCGGAGCGCCGATCCTGTGTGATGCGCGCATGGTCTCCGAAGGCATCACCCGCACCCGGTTGCCCGCCAATAACCCGATCATCTGCACCTTGCATGATGAAGGCGTGCGGGAAATGGCCCTGGAGCTGGGCAATACGCGTTCTGCGGTGGCGCTTGAGCTGTGGCGTCCGCACCTGGAAGGCAGCGTGGTTGTAATCGGCAACGCGCCGACCGCGCTGTTCTATCTGTTGGAAATGCTCGATGCCGGTGCGCCGAAGCCTGCACTGATTCTCGGCTTTCCGGTCGGCTTTGTCGGCGCCGCCGAGTCCAAGGCGATGCTCGCCGCCGATAGCCGCGGCGTGCCGTTCGTGATCATGCAGGGCCGTCGTGGCGGCAGCGCCATGGCCGTGGCCGCTGTCAACGCACTGGCCACGGAGATCGAATGATGCAGGCACGCGGTCGATTGATTGGCCTGGGCGTCGGTCCTGGCGATCCGGAGCTGATCACCGTCAAGGCCCTGCGCCTGCTGCGCGAGTCGCCGGTGGTGGCGTATTTCGTGGCCAAGGGTAAAAAGGGCAACGCCTTCGGCATCATCGAAGCGCATCTGCAGGACGTTCAGACCCTGATGCCGCTGGTCTACCCGGTCACCACCGAGGCATTGCCGGCGACACTGTCCTACGAAAAGCTCATCAGCGACTTCTACGACGAATCCAGCCGGCACATTGCCGCGCACCTGGACGCCGGACGCGACGTGGCGGTGATCTGCGAAGGCGATCCGTTTTTCTATGGCTCCTACATGTACCTGCACGATCGTCTGGCCGAGCACTACGACGCTGAAGTGATTCCGGGCGTGTGCTCGATGCTCGGCGGTGCTTCGGTGCTGGGCGCACCGCTGGTGTATCGCAATCAGAGCCTGTCGGTGCTGTCCGGTGTGCTGCCCCACGATGACCTGAAACGCAAGCTGGCCGACGCCGACGCGGCGGTGATCATGAAACTGGGGCGCAACTTTCACAAGGTCCGCGAAGTGCTGACCGAGCTGGGCATGGCCGGGCGTGCGCTGTATGTCGAGCGCGCCACGATGAGCAACCAGAAAATCGTCCCGCTGGATCAGGTTGACCCGATGTCGTCGCCCTATTTTTCGCTGATTATCGTTCCTGGCGACAGGTGGCAAGGCTGATGACCTCCATGACTCCGGCCATCGTCATCCTCGGTAATGGCAGCCTTGCTACCGCGCGGCGCATTCAACAGCTGTTTCCCGATGCGCTGATTCATGGCCTGGCCGAGCGCGTGCAGGGGGCCGACCGTACTTACACTGACTTCGGCGCGACGCTGCGCCAGCTGTATCAACAGAACACGCCGATCATCGCCCTTTGCGCAGCCGGTATCGTAATTCGTACGCTGGCCGCCGTGCTGCTGGAGAAGGGCGCCGAACCGCCGGTGCTCGCCGTGGCCGAAGACGGCAGCGCCGTGGTGCCGCTGCTCGGCGGCCTTGGCGGGGTGAATGTTCTGGCGCGCAGCATCGCCAGCGGGCTTGGCGTTGCGCCGGCGATCACTACCAGCGGCGAGCTGCGTTTCGGCACCTGCCTGCTCAATCCGCCAAGCGGCTATGCGTTGGGCGATCTGGAGCTGGGCAAGCGTTTCGTTTCCGACCTGCTGTCCGGCGAGCCCGTGCGCATCGAGGGTGAAGCCCCCTGGCTGGCTCAGGCGCAACTGCCCGAACATCCACAGGCGGCGCTGGCCATTCATGTCGGCAGTGCCCTGCGCGAGCCGTCGCTCCATGAATTGCTGATCTACCCACGTAACGTGCTGGTGGCGGTGACTGACCTCAGTGATGAGTTGGCTGAGCACGTGCGCTCGGCCCTGCACGAGGCACGTATCGCCGGGCAGTCCCTGGCCTGTCTGTTGGCGGCCGAGGAGCAGATGGCCAATCCGCATCTGCACAAGGCTGCCGCCGAGCTGGACGTTGCGGTGCGATTCGTCAGCGCCGCTGCGGCCAGCGAGATGGCCATGAAGGCTGTGCCGCAGCTGTTGCCACCGCTCTGCGTCGATGCCCACACCGCGATTGCCGTCGCGGCGCAACCGCTGGAGGTGCAGAGCATCGGCCGCGGGCGTGGCCGCGTTGCAGTCATTGGTCTGGGTCCTGGCGCTGCAGACCTGATGGTACCTGCGGTCAAGGCCGAACTGGCGCGTGCCAACGATGTGCTGGGCTATGAAACCTACGTGCGCATGGCGGGGCCGTTTCGCGCTGATCAGGTACTGCACTGCACTGACAATCGCGAAGAAATGCAGCGTGCCCGGCATGCTTTCGAGCTGGCTGCTCAAGGCCGTTCGGTAGTCGTGGTGTCATCAGGTGATCCGGGAGTGTTCGCCATGGCGTCAGCGGTGCTTGAAGCGTTGCATGAGTCGGATAATCCTCATTGGCATGCGGTCGAGCTGGAGATTCTGCCGGGTGTCTCGGCCTCTCTGGCCACCGCAGCCCAGGCCGGTGCGCCGCTGGGGCATGATTTCTGTGTGCTGTCGCTGTCCGACAACCTCAAGCCCTGGGAGATCATCGAAAAGCGTCTGGACCTCGCCTGCCATGCCGATCTGGCGCTGGCGTTCTACAACCCGATATCCCGCTCCCGACCCTGGCAACTGGGGCGTGCGCTGGAGATTGTCCGCCAGCATCGCATCCCTGCAACCCCCGTGACGCTGGGCCGCGACATCGGCCGTCCCGGGCAGACATTGAGGGTTATCACGCTGGGCGAATTGACACCGGAGCAGGTGGACATGCGCACCATGGTGTTGATCGGCTCTTCCCTGACGTGCACCTTTGCGCGCGCCGAAGGCGGCAACTGGGTCTACACGCCGCGTTGGTACGGCAACAAACCTACAGGGTGAGCGCGCACGCGTGTCATACCTGCCGCCATCCAGCGTGGGAAAGCGCTGAAGTGGCGATGTCACCTCAAGCCTGTGAGCCAGTGTTTCGGCCCACAGGCTTGAGCGAATCGGCTCTCTTCAACCTTCGTCGCCCGTAGTCCGATTCCAGAAACCTCCCCGGAATCTTCGCTTACCTGCGGTATGCCGGGAGGCAGATGGCGGGTCGAATTTAGCTCTGCGTATCGAGTTCGGTAGTCAAGTGCCCGAAAGCCATCAGAGGACAACCGGAAAGCGCCGAAAAAAATGCCTGATTTATTTCGTTAGTCTCGATTCAGTCCATCAGGACGCATGAATTAAAGGACTAATTAAATGACACAGGACAAAACCATGAACATCACTGACAACCTCGACTACATTGCCGCCTGCGAGCTGGCTGAATGCCCACCTTCGTTGGGCGCATTCGCGGCCCCCGCAACTTCCGGATTACTTAAGGCAGGTGACGTCACTGACGCACAGTCCGGCAATGAAGGTGCGGTGGTTGCAGGCAGTGTGCTGGCATTTCCCAACGGTATGTCGGCGCAGAGCAAGCAGGACGTGATGAATTCCTTTCTGTTCGCCACCCTTGTGGCCAACAAGGCGTTCAGCTCTGAAACCCAGGGCGATCAGTGGTATGACAAATTCAACGAAGTGCTTTCCAAGGTGGGCTGGCTCTCCACCCATTGGAACTATGCGCGCTATCGTGCCACCCAGCAGCGTTTCACCATGGACGAAGTCGGTCTCGAGATCCTCGGTTCGGCCATTGCAGCTGCCGCGTTACCCGGACCTGCATCGGTACTGATGCTCAAAGTGGCTGCAGATGCCGTCGCCGCACTGCAGGCCAGGAAAGAACCCCTGCGCCTGTTCGAGAGCCAGACCAAGGCACACCGTGGCGGTAGCTTCCGTATCGCATCCTGCATCGAATCCGAGGACAGCATCGTGAGTCTGGCCATGGCGGCAGTCAGCTTCCAGGCCGACAGTGACGTCACCAATGTGCTGTTCTGGGAATGGCAGGACACCAGTGTCCAGACCTGGAAGGGCGAGGACAACCTGTTGCTCAACACGGCCTTGTATGCGCGCCATCGCGAGCTGATCGAGCAACGGCTTGGCGACAATGTCAGTAATGCGATTGCAGAATACGAAATCTGATCGGAGTGTTGGCGGAGGCGCGGACTGCCTCCGCTTTCGGGATAAAAGGAATTCTCCCATGAAGCAGGAATTGGATGCTGTAGTCGTCAATGCGGGCTGTTTGATGTTTTTCCCCGAGCCGCAGCGGGTCGCCCTGAAAAACGATGTGCTGGACTCGATGCTGTACGTGCAACTGGCCGCATCGAAACAACACTCGAAGTTTGCCGAAGCCGAAAAATGGAATGAAACCCGTCTCGCCGCTGCGCAGCGTTTCGGCTGGTTGCCGAGTGCCAGCGAACATATCAGCCAGCCCTTGCCGCCAGAATCTGTCGAAACGGCATGGAGTTGCATGGCGCGCGCGCTTGCACCCTTCGTCTCCGCCGAGACGCTCCTGCATGCGGAGGCGTTCATGCGCAGGGCAGGCAGTCAGCCCCTCGCCAGCGAAGCGCTTCATCTGCTGCGCAGTCAGACGGTACAGAGCGGTTTGAATCATGCGGGAAGATTGCAGGTCAACGTGGTTCTGCAACTGGCTTTCGTCGACACCCGGCAAAACCTCAAGCTGGCGCAGTTTCAGTTCGCCACACGTCAGCCGTTGTCATCCGGGTTTCTTTTCGAGGTCATCGAGCCGAACAGTGTCTACGGCAACATCGCTGTGACTGTCTATGCAATGCAACTGTTCGAGCAGGTCTATTCACAGTTTCGCGATGGCATCGACACCGCGCTGTCGAGCAAGCGTGCGGGCCTGATCATGCCGCTTGGGGGCAGTCCTGATGTCTGATCCGGATGAAGCCCTGCTGACGGGTGCCAGCCTGCTGTCCTTCGCCGGCAATGTCGAACCTGATTTGCGCCAGGACATAATGGATTGTCTGCACCATGCCCGACTGGTCGCAGATGATCGCCATTCTTCCAGGATGAACTGGCGTGCATGGCTGGATGCTTACCAGCGCTCGATTGCCGCCACCGGTGGTCCGCGGAGCGCCGGGATCAACGATGCCCGCTTGAAAATCCACAGTTTCAGTGACATCGGAAAACTGCAGCTACCCGTGGTCGATAACACTGGCGAGCTTCGCCAGCTCTACCGCAGTTCGCTCGACAAGCTATTGAACAGCGATCATGCGACGCGTTTTTTCGGCAGTTGGTTCACGTCCGGGCGTTCTGAAAGCTTCCAGCTCATGCCCTGTGCAATGCGCAATGAGGACGAGGTGTCGATCCTTCTGTGCAGCCTGCAGATGACCACCCTGGCGCTGCGGCCCGCGCGTTATTTCTGGCAGATATTGGGCGGCGAAATGCAGGTGCATGCCGTCACTACTGCGTTCCGCTTCAGTCGCCAGAGTTTCGAGCCTTTTCGCCAGACGGTGCGGGACGCCTTGGCTGATCGCGCTGCAGCCGAAATCATCAGTCTTTAGCAACCTGGACAAGCCCATGGAAGGGAGTAACGCAAATGAATGCAGACACAGGCAACGCGGCCTATCTGGGCACTATCCCCAGTATGGTCGCGTTTTTGCCCGGGCTTTCGAGCGAGGAGCGCACGGATATTCAGAACGTGCTTCTGGACGCCCAGTTGTTCGCGGGCAGGCAGTTTGATTTCAAAACCCAGTGGGGCACCTGGATGCATTACTACCGCAGTCGCCTCAAGGCGCGCGGCATACAGCAAAAGGGCGTGGTCCTTGGCGACTCGCTGGTGGTGAGCAGTGTCGACGATTTACTGCAGGCCACGTTCAAGGTCAGTCATCCTGCGGATCGCAAGCGTCTTGGCGGCATAGTGCAGCGTGCGGTCGCTGCAATGGGAGTGGGACAGGCCGCAGAGTCGTACTTTCAGAGCGGCTTCGACCAGGGACGGCTGGGCAGTTTTCAGATCGTACCCTGCGAAAAGTATGAACCTGGCCGGATGCTCCTGTTGCTTTGCAGTCTGCACCTGAGTGTGGACGACCATGCGCCAGGAAGACGAAGACTGCTGTTTCACTTCAAGGGCGGCAGTTACATCTTTGACAGCAAGGTGTATGCAGCTCATCGTGACGAGGTGATGCGTTATCTGGACGGCAGGGCGCAGGAGCTGGTGCGGGCTGCCAGTATCTGAACCCTGTCAGGGCAGCAGGTAGCCTCTGATGCCGGTGAAAATGATTTGCGCGGCCAGCGCACAGACGAACAGCCCCATCAAACGGCTGACAATCTGCAAACCCTGATCGCCGAGGATGCGTTCGATACGGTTGGAGAGGTAGAGCACGACGCCGACGGTGAGGCTGGCCAGCGCAATACTCAGGATGGCGGTGAGTTTGTCGTCCCAGTGGGGCTGACTGACGCCCATGACCAGCAGCGCACCAATCGTGCCGGGGCCGACGGTAAGCGGGATGGTCAGAGGAACGATGGTCACATCCTGCTGGATATTGTCGGTCTGCACTGCCGACTTGCCTTGGGCCATGCCCAGTGCCGATATGAACAGCACGCTGCCGGCACCAATCCTGAACGCATCCACGGTGATGCCGAATACATCGAAAATCACGCGTCCGAACAGATAGAGCAATACGCTGGAAACCAGTGTCGCCAGTGCCACCTTCCAGGCCAGGCGCCGTTGTTCCTTGCGCGAGTGACCACGCGTCAGGCTGATGAAGCAGGAAAGAACGAAAAACGGGCTGTAGAGCACCAGCATTTTCAGATAGACGCTGAACAACACGTGAAGCATGGCTTCGACTCACAGCAGCAGGTGGATGGCATCGCCAGTCTATCAGGCCACAGGCCTTTCCCGTCGCTGTCAGTTTTGTCGATAGTGTTCGCCTTCCGACGTCAGCCCGCGGGCCTTGTCACGATGCGCTACCCAGTGCTCGACCAGTTCGCGCAACTGGGACAGTTCGATGGGCTTGGCCATGTGGCCGTCCATGCCGGCCTGGCGTGCGCGGTCCTTGTGCTCGGTGAGAATGTGCGCGGTCAGTGCAACGACCGGGGTGCGTACACGCTGATTGCCGACTTCCCAGGCGCGCAATTGCTCGGTGGCCGAGAAGCCGTCGAGTATCGGCATCTCGCAGTCCATCAGCACCAGGTCATAACGCTGCGCCTTCATGGCTCGCAGCGCTTCTTCGCCATTGCTCGCGGTATCGGGGTTGAGGTTGAGCTTGCCGAGCATGCCGCGGATGACCTTGGTCGAAATGCTGTTGTCTTCGGCCACCAGAATCCGGAAGTCGCCGGGAACGTTGACCGGCGGCGTCACGACCGGGCCGGGCTTGCTCGACACAACACCCTTGTTCAACTGGGTCAGTTCATCTGCCAGCGTGGTCTTGAGCGTATAGCCTGCCACCGGTTTGGCCAGAATGCGCTTGATGCCGGAGTTGCGCGCGATGATCTTGCTGGGCGCATTGCTGATGCCGGTCAGCATGATCAACAGAATGTCGTGATTCAGGCTCGGGTCTTCCTTGATCTTGGCGGCCAGTTGCATGCCGGTCATGCCCGGCATGTTCTGATCGAGCAGGACCACATCGAAATAGTCGCGCAGGTGAGCCTTGGTTCTGAGCAGGGCCAGTGCCTCCTTGCCGGACGCCACTGCGCTGACATTCAGGCCCCAGGCGCTGCATTGCTGGACCAGGACCTTGCGGCACGTGTCGTTGTCGTCGACCACCAGCACCCTGGCATCTTTCAGCGGGCTGTCCAGATCGATGGTCGGCTGTTCGAGCAGCTTTGCATCCAGCGGCAGGTTCAGCCACAGCGTATTGCCTTGCGCCCCACTGTTCTGAATGCCGAACTCGCCGTCCATCAGTACGATCAACTGACGAGCGATCACCAGCCCGAGATGACCGCCGAGCCGGCTGCTGGCCAGGAAGTTACGGCTGTGCAGTTCGGCGTGCAGCAGCTCTTCACGTTCTTCATCGGAAAGCGATTCGCCGCTGTCCTGAACCGAAATACGCAACCGCGTATTGCCGCTTTTCGAGGACTCAAGGGCGACGGCCAGAAGAATTTCGCCTTCGTCGGTCTTCTTCAGGGCATTTTCCAGCAGGCTCAGCAGTGTCTGGCGCAGACGGGTCGGGTCGCCATTGATGACACGAGGCACCTGAGGCTGGATCTGGCTGATCAGCTCGACCTGTTGCTGCTCGGCCTTGGCGCGGAAGATATTCAGGCAGTCCTCGACCAGCGCGCCGATGTCGAACTGCACGTCGTCGAGTTCGATCTGCCCTGACTCGAGCTTGGTGATGTCGAGAATCTCGTTGATCAGCGTCAGCAGTTCGTTGCCGGCACTGTGGATGGTCTGCACGTAGTCGCGCTGCTTGACCGACAGCGGGGTGCCGAGCAGCAGTTCGGTCATGCCCAGCACGCCATTCATCGGGGTGCGAATCTCGTGGCTGATCTTGGCCAGAAACTCGGCCTTGGCGTTGATTTCGGCAGTGCTGGCCGCCTGATCGCGGCTGATGCTGAAACGGTCTTCGGTGATGCTGCGATGGCGTTCGCTGAGCGCCAGGCTCATCAGCAGGCCGCTGATGCAGAACACGCTGAGCAGCGCCAGAATCAGCCATTGTGGCGGCACCAGGCTCAGCCACAGCAGGCCGGGCAGAACCACCATGTAGCCGATATTGAAGGTGATCATCCCCAGGACAAACAGACGCGCCGAACGATAGCCCTTCTGCCAGTGCCACATCGACACCGCCAGAATGCTCAATGTCGTCAACGAGACCAGGCCGAACGTCAGGAAGTTGATCGGCAGCTTTTCGTCGAACAGCACCAGCAAGGCGCCGATCCCCATGAGCACTGCGTTGCCCAGCAACAGACGATCGAGTTTGCGGGCATTGCGGTGGACGAAGAAACAGTAGGTGTAGATCAGGCCTGCGACAGCGGCCAGCAGCAATGCCAGGTGTGCGCTCGGGGTTTGCGCGATATTCCACGGGTCGATCGGGCGCAGCAGGTTGAGGAGCAACAGGGCACTGAGCCCGAGTAACGATTCGCAGGCGGCCAGCCACAGATTGCTGCGCGACCGGGTGTGTCCGTAACGTGTCAGGTTCTGCACGATCAACATGGACAGCGCGCCAAACAGCAGACCGAACAGCAGCGGCTGGGTCTCGTTGGCGGCGCTTTCGATGGCCGGTTCAAGGGTGATGCTGGGGCGCATTTTCTGCGCGGAGACCAGCCTCAGGTAGATATCCAGCGGGGCCGAGCTTTGCGGGACCGGCAGCAGGAAATCGTTGGACGGCAGTCGCTGATCTTCAATCGGCACGTCATTGCCGGTGCGCACATGGTCAATCTGTCGATCGCCGTCCATGACATACATGTCGGCGCTGGACAGGTCCGGGGCGAAGATACGCAGCAGTTGTTCGTGCTGGGTGGGTTGCAGGCGGTAATGCAGCCACACAGCATCGTCGCGATCCGCTGCAGCGACCCGTTCCAGTTCGGTGGGGCTGAATTGATTCTGATAGCGCGCCGAGCGGATTTCATCCAGCGTCAGATGGGCCTTTTCGTCGAGCAGCGTCGACCAGCCTGCACCATGCTCGGCCTGCGCCGAAAGCATGAACAGCAGGGTCAGCAGTCCGACGGTTGAGGCTATGGCAATCCTGAGCCAGCGCACAATGAAATCCCTTCGTGAGTGAATGCCTGGTAAAACCGCGAATACCGGAGCAACCGGCCAGCCTCTGGTTGAAGAGGCTGGTCCGATCGATTATTCCTGGTCTTCGCCACGCTCACGGGCAATGGCACGGTAGCCAATGTCCTTGCGGTAGAAACACCCTTGCCAGTCGACTTTTGCGGCCAGCGCGTAGGCATTTTCCTGCGCGTTGCCGACGCTGTCACCCAGCGCTGTGGCACACAGTACACGACCACCACTGGTCACGACACGCTCATCCTGCAAGGCCGTGCCTGCATGGAAAATCTTGCCTTCGAGCTGTGCCGCTGCGTCCAGACCCTCAATGACTGCGCCTTTGGCGTAGTCGCCAGGATAGCCTCCGGCGGCCAGCACGATACCCAGGCTCGGGCGCGGGTCCCACTGTGCTTCGATCTTGTCCAGCGCTTGCGCCAGCGCAGCTTCGACCAGCAGTACCAGGCTCGATTGCAGGCGCAGCATGACCGGCTGGGTTTCCGGGTCGCCGAAGCGGCAATTGAACTCGATGACTTTCGGGTTGCCCGCTTTATCGATCATCAGACCAGCATAGAGGAAGCCGGTGTAAACGTTGCCTTCATCGGCCATGCCCCTGACGGTCGGCCAGATCACCAGGTCCATGACACGTTGATGAACTTCGGCGGTGACCACCGGGGCAGGGGAGTAGGCACCCATGCCGCCGGTGTTCGGCCCGCTGTCGCCGTCGCCGACGCGCTTGTGGTCCTGGCTGGTGGCCATGGGCAATACATTCTTGCCGTCGACCATGACAATGAAGCTGGCCTCTTCGCCGTCGAGAAACTCTTCGATGACAACGCGCGAACCGGCGTCGCCAAAGGCGTTGCCAGCCAGCATGTCACGTACGGCATCTTCGGCTTCTGCCAGGGTCATGGCGACGATCACGCCCTTGCCCGCGGCCAGGCCGTCGGCCTTGATGACAATCGGCGCGCCTTTTTCACGCAGATAGGCCAGGGCAGGCTCGATCTCGGTGAAGTTCTGGTAGTCGGCGGTCGGGATCTTGTGGCGCGCCAGGAAGTCCTTGGTAAACGCCTTGGAACCTTCAAGCTGCGCAGCACCGGCGGTCGGACCGAAGCAGTCCAGGCCACGGCTGCGGAACAGGTCGACGACGCCTGCAACCAACGGTACTTCGGGGCCGACGATGGTCAGCGCAACGTTCTTTTCAGCGAAATCCGCCAGTTGCTCCAGTGCCAGAACGTCGATGGCCACGTTTTCGCATTTGGCCTCGATCGCCGTGCCCGCATTGCCCGGTGCGACAAACACCTTCTGCACGCGTGGGTCCTGGGCGACTTTCCATGCCAGGGCGTGTTCACGACCGCCGCTGCCAATGATCAAAACATTCATTTCAAAAACCTCGATGACGCTGATTCTGGAGTACGCGGTGTGCCTGAGGCGGCCCAGCCCGCAGTACGAGGCCGCACTGACGCCGCAGACACCTGCGCCAGTGCGGCCGTTTTTCTGATTAGTGCCGGAAGTGACGCATGCCGGTAAACACCATCGCGATGCCGGCTTCGTCGGCCGCAGCGATCACTTCATTGTCACGCATCGAGCCGCCTGGCTGGATGACAGCGGTGATGCCGACCTTGGCCGCGTTGTCGATGCCGTCACGGAACGGGAAGAAGGCATCGGAGGCCATGACTGCGCCCTGAACCTGCAGGCCGGCATGCTCAGCCTTGATGGCAGCGATACGCGCGGAGTTCACGCGGCTCATCTGGCCAGCGCCGACGCCGACGGTCTGGCGGTTGCGGGCGTAGACGATGGCGTTGGACTTGACGTACTTGGCGACTTTCCAGGCGAAGATCAGGTCATGCATTTCCTGTTCGGTCGGCGCACGCTGGGTGACGACCTTGAGGTCGGCCTCGGTGATCATGCCGATGTCACGGCTCTGTACCAGCAGGCCGCCATTGACGCGTTTGTAGTCCCAGGCAGGCAGGCGCTCGCTCCACTGGCCGCTGGTCAGCAGGCGCACGTTGGCTTTGCTGGCGACGATGGCGCGGGCTTCGGCGCTGACGCTCGGTGCGATGATCACTTCGACGAACTGGCGCTCGACGATGGCCTTGGCGGTTGCAGCGTCCAGCTCGCGGTTGAAGGCGATGATGCCGCCAAATGCCGACTCTGAGTCGGTGGCGTAGGCCAGTTCGTAAGCCTGACGAATGCCGCCTTCATCATCCGGGCAGACCGCGACACCGCACGGGTTGGCGTGCTTGACGATCACGCAGGCCGGTTTGACGAAGCTCTTGACGCATTCCAGGGCGGCATCGGTATCGGCTACGTTGTTGAACGACAGCTCTTTGCCCTGCAACTGGGTGGCCGTGGCAATGCCGACCTCGGCAGGTTTGGCTTCGACGTAGAACGCCGCACTCTGGTGCGGGTTCTCGCCGTAGCGCATTTCCTGAGCCTTGACGAACTGGGTGTTGAAGGTGCGCGGGAACTGGCTGCGGCCTTCGGTACTCAGGGTTTCGGCGGTCTGGTCGACGCCGCCCAGGTAGTTGGCGATCATGCCGTCGTAGGCGGCGGTGTGTTCGAACGCCTTGAGCATCAGGTCGAAGCGCTGAGCGTAGGTCAGGCCACCGGCCTTGAGGCTTTCCAGGACCTGGCGGTAATCGCCTGCATTGACCACGATGGCGACGTCCTTGTGGTTCTTCGCCGCGGAGCGGACCATGGTCGGGCCGCCGATGTCGATGTTTTCGATGGCGGTCGGCAGGTCACAACCCGGCTTGGAAACAGTGGCCTCAAACGGGTACAGATTGACCGCGACCAGATCGATCGGCTTGATGCCGTGCTCGGTCATGATGGCGTCGTCTATGCCGCGACGACCCAGAATCCCGCCATGGATCATGGGGTGTAGGGTCTTGACCCGGCCGTCCATCATTTCGGCGAAGCCGGTGTAGTCAGCCACTTCGACTGCCGCGACACCGTTGTCCTTGAGCAGCTTGAACGTACCGCCAGTGGAAAGAATCTCGACGCCCAGCGCTTCAAGCTCGCGGGCAAACTCAAGGATTCCTGTCTTGTCGGATACGCTGATCAGAGCGCGGCGGATCGGCAGGCGGGTAGTCTGGTCGGTCATCTCGATTTCCATCAGAAGCAAAAGAAGTCAGCAAAAAAAAGCGACCGCGGTGCAAGGTCGCCTTTTCTGTTTTGAATGCTTTAAAGCAGATCGTACTGTTTGAGTTTCTTGCGCAGCGTGCCGCGATTCAATCCCAGCAGCTCGGAGGCCTTCGTCTGGTTGCCCTTGACGTAGTTCATCACGCTTTCCAGAAGCGGAGCCTCGACTTCCGACAACACCAGGTTGTAGACGTCAGTGACGGATGCGCCTTCGAGGTGGGCGAAATAATTGTGCAGCGCCTTCTCGACACTTCCGCGCAGGGTCTGACCCTCTTCGCTCGGCGTGTTGAGGTGCTGTTTCAAATTGACGTTGTCGCTCACGGGTGTTGTTCCACTCACTAAAGTCTCGGTCATCATCGTCATGCGGCCACCTCTTTATCATTCTCGTTATCCGGGCCCTTGCAGCCTTGGCTGAAGAACTCCCGGACGTTGGCGCACTGTGCTTCCGTATCTTCCAAACGATTGAAGTGGGCGCGAAACTCTCTGGCGCCCGGCAGGGTTGCGAGATACCAACTGACGTGTTTGCGTGCAATGCGCACGCCCATCACGTCTCCATAGAAAACGTGGAGCGCTGCCAGATGCTCAAGCAGAATGCGTTCCACTTCACTCGACTGCGGCGCCGGGAGTGTCTCTCCGGTGCGCAGGAAGTGTTCTATCTCGCGAAAAATCCAGGGACGCCCCTGTGCGGCCCTGCCAATCAGTAATCCGTCTGCACCGGTGGCCTTCAGCACGTGCCGGGCCTTTTCCGGTGAATCGATGTCGCCATTGGCAAAGACCGGTATCGACACGGCCTGTTTGATCTGGGCGATGGTGTCGTACTCGGCCTCGCCGGTGTACAGGTCGGCACGGGTTCGCCCGTGTACCGCCAGTGCCGTGATGCCCGCCTGCTCGGCGATTTTCGCCACTGTCAGGCCATTTCGGTTGTCGCGATCCCATCCGGTGCGGATCTTCAGCGTGACCGGTACATCGACTGCAGCCACGACGGCCTGCAGGATGTCGTTGACCAGTTGCTCATCCTTCAACAGCGCCGAGCCTGCTGCCTTGTTACAGACTTTCTTGGCCGGGCAACCCATGTTGATGTCGATGATCTGGGCGCCCAGTTCGACATTGGCACGTGCTGCGTCTGCCAGCATCTGCGGATCACCACCGGCGATCTGTACCGAGCGCGGCTCGGGATCACCCTCATGGATCATGCGCAGACGCGATTTGCGGCTGTTCCACAGGCTCATGTCACTGGTGACCATCTCCGAAACCACCAGGCCGGCACCGAGTCTTCGGCACAGCTGACGGAAAGGCTGGTCGGTGACGCCCGCCATCGGGGCGAGAATCAAGCCGTTTTGCACTGTATATGGGCCGATGCGTACTGCCGACATAGCCTTACCTGTTGTGGAGGCCAAATCATCCGCAGGCCGTGTAAAAAACTGTTTCACCCGGTCTGCAACGGCTCATCCCGCCAGCCGCATGCGCCACCGTCAGATCGAACCGAGAGTTTGAAAAAGGGTTGGCATGATACCCGCTCTCGATGACTGGATAAAGGCTGAATTGGATAAAATCTGAACAGTTCTTGCCGGGGCTCGACCACCTCGACAAGAGGGTATTTTGCAGCGAAATTTCTGCGATCGTGTAGCGTTCTTTGATGAAATTAACGTGTAAAGAAGCAGTCTTGACCGACGCTTCAGCGTCGGGCGTGTCATTCCGGCGAGCGGAAGTTCAGGCTGTAGTTCACCGCCTTGGCGCCTGGATCAAGGATATCCAGCGCGATATGGATCGGCGTCTGCGGCGGCATCTCTTCCTTGCCGGCCATTTCGCCGCTCAGGTATTCACTGGGCTTGAACCGACGACTGGCAATCAACTGACCGCCGGTATCGGAAAAACGTAGCTCCAACAGGGGAAACGGTTGGGAAAACGAGGCGCGGTTGTAGATGATCGCATCGACCACCAAAGCCCCCTGAAACTCCGGGTGACTGCGCACGACCAGGTTGCTGCTCTTGAGCTGGGAAATGTCGACCTTGCTCGGCACCTTGCAGCCAACCTGCGGGCAAATCTGCTGAAACAGCGGGCGATACTGGTCCTGGCGTGCCAGCTGATCGAAGTGATACCACACGTACTGTCCTGCCAGACCCGCCAGCGCCAGCACGATCAGCAGACCCCAGGCCAGACGCCTGCCCCAGCGTGGTTTGGGCCGTTGCCAGTCCAATTGCAGAGGGTCGTCGGTCAGGTCAAGGAGTGTCTGGTCGCGCACTGCCGGTTCGTTACGGCTGCGCTTGCCCCGGGTTTCAGGCTCCGGCTCATGGTCGTCGTCCTCATCATCGTCATCCACCGCCGACCAGCGCTCGACCTTCTCGGCAGGCGGGGCCTTGCGCTGGATGATGACTGGCATCGGCGGCTCGTCATCGTCCAGATCCTTGTCCAGTGACAGCGACGGCTCTGTGCGTTTGTCGTCCTCCGGCAGATCCTGAGCTTCTGCAGTGTCTGCATCCGGGATAACTTCTGCATGCAACTCGGGCAGTTGCTCGACATCGTCGTTATGCAGCGTATCGACCCAGGCAGCCTCATCGCTCTGCCGGCTGTCACGCTTCGCCGTCAGGCTCACAGCGTCGTTGTCGATGTCGCTGACGGGACGGGCAAAGGTGTCGGGCCTGCGCGTCTCGCGTTGTTCGAGGCGGGCCAGTTCTTCGTCCAGATTGAGATTGTCCAGATCCAGTTCACTGACCTGCCAGGGATCGTCCTCTTCGGGCGCCTTTTCCGGCTCTGGCTGTGGCTTCAGCTCGGGCTCGGGCACTGGCGTCGGCAGGGGCTCCGGTTCGGGCAGGGCTGCGACCACCGGCGATGCGGGCACGGCCTCTTTTTCGGCGTCATCGCTGGCGCGTTGCTCGAGCAACTGCCGCGCTGCGTTGAACACCTGCAGGCAGGCGCCGCACCGCACCACGCCACGGGCCACGCTCAGTTGAGCGTGACTGACTCTGAAACTGGTCTGGCAGTGCGGGCACTGAGTGACGAAACTGTCGGTCATGCGGCTGTCCGGTTGAAGCGGCGGTTAACGGCGGCGACCCGTGATGCGTACCCAGCCATCTCGGTTTGCGATCGGGTCCAGATCAAAACTGTCAGCATAGGCTGCCGCGACTTCCTCACCCTGTTCGGCAAGGATGCCTGAGAGTGCCAGGCGTCCGCCGGCTCTGATCAGGGTAGCCAGTTGCGGCGCCAGGGAAACCAGCGGGCCAGCCAGAATGTTGGCGACCAGCACATCGGCCTGCTGGTGTGGCAGATCCTCGGGCAGGTACAGCGGGAAGCGTTCGGCGGCGATATTGTTGCGTCCGGCATTGTCACGAGAGGCTTCCAGGGCCTGCACGTCGATATCGGTGCCAACGGCCTGTTCGGCACCCAGCAGCAGTGCGGCAATGGCCAGAATGCCCGAGCCGCAGCCGAAATCCAGCACGTTGCAGCCTTCGAGGTCCTGGCCGTCCAGCCACTCGAGGCACAGCGCGGTGGTCGGGTGCGTCCCGGTGCCGAAGGCCAGGCCCGGATCGAGCAACAGGTTCACGGCGTCCGGTTGCGGTGCGGCGTGCCAGCTCGGCACGATCCACAGACGCTTGCCGAAACACATCGGCTGGAAGTTATCCATCCAGCTGCGTTCCCAGTCCTGATCTTCGATGACTTCGGCGCTGTGTTCGGGCAGCTCTTCGCCGGTCAGCAGGCTCAGGTGCGCCAGGGCCATCTCGGCATTGGTGTCGGCTTCGAACAGCGCCAGCAGGTGGGTGTGTGCCCACAGCGGCGTGGTATTGAGTTCGGGCTCGAAAATCGGCTGGTCTTCAGCGTCCATGAAGGTCACGGACACGGCGCCGACTTCAAGAAGGGCGTCTTCGTAGGTTTCGGCTTGTTCTGGGCTGATGGCGAGACGGACTTGCAGCCAAGGCATGGCGGATTACCTTCGATTTGGAAATAAGTGCGGCTTGTAAGGCCAGTGCGGCCGCAGGAAGCGGGCAAGTTTACTGCTATGCGCTGCAAACAACAAAGCCGCATCACTGCGGCTTTGTCGTTGTGAAGCAGACTGGCTTATTGATTGGCCAGTTTGTGCTCCAGGTAGTGGATGTTGACTCCGCCTTCGCAGAAGCCTTCATCGCGGGTCAGGTCGCGGTGCAGCGGGATATTGGTCTTGATCCCGTCGACCACGATTTCGTCCAGGGCATTGCGCATGCGTGCCATGGCTTCTTCGCGGGTCGCGCCCCAGGTGATCACTTTACCGATCAGCGAGTCATAGTTGGACGGTACCTTGTAGCCACTGTACAGGTGCGAATCGACCCGTACACCGTTGCCGCCCGGTGCGTGGAAGTGCTTGACCAGACCAGGGCTTGGCACGAAGGTCTTCGGGTCTTCGGCGTTGATCCGGCATTCCAGCGCATGACCCTTGATGACCACGTCATCCTGGGTGTACGACAGTTTGTTGCCGGCGGCGATGCTGAGCATCTCCTTGACGATGTCGATGCCGGTGACCATTTCCGAAACCGGGTGCTCCACCTGAACACGGGTGTTCATTTCGATGAAGTAGAAACGACCGTTCTCGTACAGGAACTCGAAAGTACCCGCACCGCGATAGCCGATATCGATACACGCCTTGACGCAGGCAGCCAGAACATCCTCGCGCGCCTTTTCATCGATGAACGGTGCCGGCGCTTCTTCCAGAACCTTCTGGTGACGGCGCTGCAGCGAGCAGTCGCGATCGCCCAGGTGGATGGCCTGGCCCTGACCGTCGGAAATCACCTGGACTTCCACGTGACGTGGGTTGGTCAGGTATTTTTCCAGGTAGACCATCGGGTTGCTGAACCAGGCGGCTGCTTCGGCACGGGTCTGGGACGCGGCTTCGATCAGGTCTTCTTCGCGATGGACCACACGCATGCCGCGACCACCACCGCCACCGGCGGCCTTGATGATCACCGGGTAACCGACTTCACGACCAATGCGCAGAGCTACGGCTTCGTCTTCCGGCAGCGGGCCGTCGGAACCGGGGACGGTCGGCACGTTGGCCAGCTTCATGGCGTCCTTGGCGGAAACCTTGTCGCCCATCAGGCGAATGGTGTCTGCTTTTGGACCGATGAAGGCAAAGCCCGATTTTTCGACCTGTTCGGCGAAGTCGGCGTTCTCGGCGAGAAACCCGTAACCCGGGTGGATCGCCGTGGCGCCTGTCACTTCGGCAGCCGAAATGATCGCCGGAATGTTCAGGTAGGACAGATTGGCCGGTGCCGGACCGATGCAGACGGTTTCGTCTGCCAGGCCCAGGTGCATCAGCTCGCGATCTGCGGTGGAGTGTACAGCGACGGTCTTGATGCCCAGTTCTTTACAGGCACGCAAGATGCGCAAGGCAATTTCGCCGCGGTTGGCGATCAGAACTTTTTCCAACATCGCAGGCTCTCCCCGGGTCAAACGATTGTGAACAGCGGCTGGTCAAACTCAACCGGCTGACCGTTTTCTACCAGGATGGATTCGATCACACCGCTGGCTTCTGCCTGGATGTGGTTCATCATTTTCATCGCTTCGACGATGCAGATGGTGTCGCCTTTCTTGACGGTCTGGCCGACTTCGACGAATGCAGGCGAAGTAGGCGCCGGGGTACGGTAGAACGTACCGACCATTGGCGACTTGACCACAAAGCCGTTCAGTTTCGGAGCCGATGGCGCTTCTGCAGCGGCCGCAACCGGTGCTGCTGCCGGAGCCGGAGCGGCTGCAGGTGCGGCAACCGGAGCCGGTGCGTAGTAAGGCTGTGCCGGAGTCTTGCTGTGGCGGCTGATCCGTACGGATTCTTCGCCTTCACGGATTTCCAGCTCGTCGATGCCGGACTCTTCCAGCAATTCGATCAGTTTCTTGACTTTGCGAATATCCATTAATCAACTCCCAAGGTTCTGTAAGGGCAATGTGTCGGCCGGCTCAAGCCATATGGTCAGCTTCAGGCTGGACTCATCATGGCTTGGCACTGGCGGCCAGTTGTTCCAGGGCGGCTTCCAGGGCCAGTCGGTAACCGCTGGCGCCAAGGCCGCAGATCACTCCTACAGCGACATCTGAAAAGTAGGAGTGATGGCGGAAAGGTTCGCGTTTGTGCACGTTCGATAAATGCACTTCGATGAATGGGATGCTCACTCCCATCAGCGCGTCACGTATTGCAACGCTGGTGTGCGTAAAAGCAGCCGGATTGATCAAAATAAAATCCACACCCTCACCGCGAGCGGCGTGAATGCGATCGATCAGTTCGTACTCGGCGTTGCTTTGCAGATACATCAGATGGTGGCCGGCATCGCGAGCGCGCTGCTCCAGGTCCTGATTGATCTGAGGCAGGGTGATAGTGCCGTAGACCCCGGGTTCCCGAGTGCCCAGCAAGTTCAGGTTGGGTCCGTGAAGGACCAGGATGGTCGCCATTGCGTGTTCCTTTTATTGTCTGCGAGCGGTTTACGCCCGGCGACTATGCCGGAAGGGCAATGGACTGTCCAGTTAACAACAGTAGCCAGCACAATGAGCGATATTCGCGCAAAGTTTATGACTCAGGTATCAGTTTTGGTCATTGGCGCTGTTCAGACGCTCTATCAGGCCTGCTGCGTCGATTTCGCCGACGACCCGGACAGTTTGCAGTTCTTCGCCGTTTTTATCGAAGAAAAGCAGCGCTGGCGGGCCAAACAGCTTGTACCGGTCAAGCAGGGCGCGTTGCTCTGCGTTGCTGTCGGTCATGTCGAAACGCACCTGTTTGTAACCCGACAAGCGAGCGACCACGCCCGGGTCAGGCAGGACTTCGTGTTCGATCACCTTGCAGCTGATGCACCAGTCGGCATACCAGTCGAGCACCAGCGGTTTGCCCTCGCTTCGGGCTTCCTGCATCACACGGTCCAGTTCGGTGGAGGTGGTGATCGTTTGCCACTGTGAAGCGGCCGGAGCTGCCGCCCCGCTATTCGCCGTAGCGTACTCGCGGCCCAGTGGGCGCATGGGGTCGGTTTGCCCGGACAGCGCGCCGTACCAGCACGCCAGCGCGTAGACCAGCAGCGCCAGCCCCAGCAACTGGGCGAGTTTCTGGCGTGTGGTTTTGACGTTGAATTCCAGCGCGCCGAGAAACAGTGCGACACCGGCCGACAGCAGGCCCACCAGCAACAACGTGACCTGCCCTGGCAGCACACGGCTCAGCAGGCCGATTGCCAGCCCCAGCAGCAGCACGCCGATGGCGTTTTTGACCGTCACCAGCCAAGGGCCGCTTTTCGGCAGCCAGGTGGCACCACCGGTTGCGATCAGCAACAGCGGCGCGCCCATGCCCAAGCCCAGCGCAAACAGTTTCAAAGCACCGCCGAGCGCATCGCCGCTGGCGCTGATATACAACAGCGCACCGGCCAACGGCGCCGATACGCAAGGTGACACCAACAGGCTGGAGACCACGCCCAGCACCGCTGCACCCCATAAGGAACCGCCCTGGGTCTTGCCGGCGATACGGTCCAGACGAGAGCTGATGGACTGAGGCAGGCGCAGTTCGAAAGCGCCGAACATGGCAATGGCGAAGATCACGAAGAATGCCGAGAACGGCACCAGAACCCAGGCCGATTGCAAGCGCGCCTGCAGGTTAAGGCCTGCACCGAACACGCCCATCAGCGCGCCCAGCAGGGCAAAGCACGCCGCCATTGGCAGTACGTAAGCGAGAGACAGGCTCAGGCCGCGCAACCCGCCCACCTGACCGCGCAGTACCACGCCGGACAGAATCGGCAGCATCGGCAGTACACAGGGGGTAAAGGTCAGGCCTACACCGGCGAGAAAAAACAGCGCCAGTTCTTTCCAGCTCCAGGCTGCCGTGGCGACGGGTGGGGTGGCAGAGGCCTGATTGGCCGGGCTGGCGGCCACATCTCCAATGCTCAGGCGCTCGGTTTCAGGTGGATAGCACAAGCCCTTGTCGGCGCAGCCCTGGTACGTGACGGCGAGGGTGAAGGGGCGCTGTTCGCCGGGTTTGCGTGGCAGGTCGATATCGAGAATGCCGTGGTAGACCTCGACATCGCCAAAGTACTCGTCGTGTTTCTGCTCGCCCTTGGGCAGTTGCGCTTCGCCAAGGCCGATGTCGGCAGGCTCGGTGCGGAACTGGAAGCGGTGGCGATACAGGTAGTAGCCATCGGTGGCGACCAGCCTCAGCTTGATCGACTCCGGCGTCGTTTCGATCAGGCTCAACTGAAAGGCCTGACGCACAGGCAGGAAGTCCTTGCTGTTATCCAGCGAGCCGCCGCCCAGGGTGGATGAAGGTCGGCTATCCAGCAGGCCGGCGCCGGAGGCGGGCAGGGCCAGGATCAATAACAGCAGGCATAACAAACGGCGCATGGCAGTCTCGAATATCGAAAGTCCGCGCATGATAACGGAGTGCCCGGCGGCGTGCCGAGGGCAGGTTGTAAGAGTGGGTGTCAGCAGGCCCACGACCGTGCCGGAATTATTTCTTGCCCGAGGAAAAGCTGCCACCAGCCTCCTGATCGTAAAAATCCGGGATCTTGTACTTATACGTGTCCAGCCAGCGTTGCAGGCTGAGGTCGCGTTCTGCCGCGGTATTGACCTGCGGCGTCGACGAAGCAGCCTTGCCGCTGGCTTGAAGCTGCAGCCAGGTCTCGGTCTGCCGGGTTTCAGAGGTCGCAGTTTCGTTGTTGTCCGCCCAGGCATCACCTGCGCTCAACAGCAGTACACACCCGGTGAATAGGATGCGCTTCATGGTCGTACCTCCTGGGACTGACGATCATTTTGTCCTGTCAGGCTCGCAATGGGCCGTGCAGATGCTCGAGGAGCGGCAGGGGGCTTTCGCAATTGCTCGGCACGCGCCTGGGCATCGGTCACCTGTTCAGGCGTCAGCCCGGCCCGCGACGCCAGTTCGGCGGCTTGTGTCCAGTTGTTCTGATAGATCAGCAGCGTGGCCAGGTTCACCGCCGCCAGCGAGTCCGATTGTTTGAGCTCCATGGCCGTCAGGAACTGAAAGCGTGCCTGTTCCAGTTTCAGCTGGTTGAGGTAGACGACGCCCAGGTCGTTACGGATCTTTTCATCGGTCGGTTGCAGCTTGCTGGCCATCAGCAGGTGTTGCTGTGCCAGCGCATTGTCACCACGCGCTGCGGCCAGTTGCCCGAGGCCATGCTCACCCTCGGCTGCCCGGCAGGTGCCCAGCAGGCTGCGGTACAGAGGCTCGGCCTCGTTGCTGCCCAAAAGCCGCAACACCCGGGCCTTGCGCAGGCGAACCTCGCCCAGGCTGTCGGGCAGGCTTTCCAGGTTGGCAAGGCTGGCATGCAGGCGGCCTTCATCGGCCATGTTCTGAGCCAGATTCAGGGAGAACTCCTGATCCGAGGTCAGCTTGGGGCACTGGCCCGGCTGAGCCGTGGTCTGCGTCCAGAGGGGGCGACCATCACTGGCGCATCCGCCCAGCAACAGCAGCCCGAATAGTATGATCACTGGTTTCATTGCAATGCGTCCTTTCGTGCACGGTAACACCGGGTCAACTGCCCAGTGCGCGGCTGATTGCCATAAATCCTGGCCCGGCCAGCACAATCAGCAGGGCAGGGAACAGAAACACCATCATGACCACCGACATCTTTGCCGAGAGTTTGGAAATGTATTCCTGCAGACGGGTCAGGCGTCGGTCATCGATCAGTTGCTTGAGCGTGAGCAGAGACTTCAATGCGCCGCCGCCCTGATGAATCAGTTGATTGAGGATCACACAGGTGTCGCTCAACTCGTCGACGTCCAGCAGGGCGGCGGTTTTTCTCAGTTCTTCGCCCAGTTCCAGGCCGGAATCAACGCGCATCAGCACCACGCGAATTTCCTCGGACAGCACCGGCAGCAGGTCTTTGCCTTCGTTGCTGAGCACCCGAAGCGCCTGCTCGACCGCCATGCCGGACTCGAACAGGATGCGCAGCAACGGGATAAAGGTAGAGATTTCCACCACCACTTGTTTCTGACGGCGCCGAGCCACGGCTGCCAGAATCCGCTTGGGCAGCAGATAGCCGGCGCCCAGGGCAAAGATCGGCGCGATGAGCGGTTGCTGGATGCCTTTGAAAAACAGCAGTTGGCCGAGGATGACAATGACCATCAGGCCGACCGGGACGCCGACCTGGCAGGCCGCGAACAACGAGCGTTTGCTGGCGCGCCGCCAGCCGATGCGGTTGAGCAGTATCTGGGTTTCCGAATCCAGGCTGATGCTGCGTTGACCTATGCGGGTGTCACCGAGCAACCGCAACAAGCTGCCGATGCGGCTCTCGCGGATCACCTGGCCCCTCAAGCGTCTGGCCACCAGGCGTTCATTGCTACGTTGACGGGCTATGCCTGACAGCAGCAGAAATGCGGCAGCGGCAAGCATCATGGCGGCGAATAACAGTTCCATCTCAAATGCTCCTCAACATGCGCCACAACACCACGCACCCCGTGACCTGCAGGGCGAAGGCCACGCTCAGCATGATCTTGCCGCTTTCGTCGTCCCACATATGCAGCAGGTAGCTGGGGTTAACCGCCAGAAAGTAACCGGCCATGCTGATCGGCAGCAGGGCCAGCACTACGGCAGTCATTCGGGTTTCGCCGGTCATTGCGCGCAATTGGCGACCGGCCTGTTCCCGATCACGAATCAGCTTGATCAGGTTTTCCATCAGCTCGCTGGCATTGCCGCCGTAGCGGTGGTTGACCCGCAAGCCGATGGCGAACAGGTGAAATTCGTCGCGCTCATACAGTTCGGCAAAGTCCCTTGCCGCATCCGGCAGGCTGACCCCCAGTTGTACGTTGCGCTCGATCCGGCTCATGCCGTCCTTGAGCGGCTGGTCGGTGGCGTCGATGCCGTGCAGCACCGCGTCGGCCAGGGTTCTGCCGGACTTGAGGCTGCGCACGGTATGGTCGAGCAATTGCGGCAGTTGCTGGATCATGCGGCGCACGCGCACCTCATAGCGCCACGACACGAACACACGCAGTGTCAAAGGCACCGCCAGCAGCACGCTGAGCGCACCGACGACGCCGGCCGTTGCGTAGCCGATCAGTATCAGCAGCGCATACAGCGACAAGGCCAGGCCCATGCGTTTGGTCGGCTGTCCCAGCCCGGCGCGCAAAAAGGCCCGATCCAGGTAGCTCCAGCCGGTCTTTTCAGCCACGGGCTGCACTTGCCCGGCCATCAGCCGCTGCCGGACCCGTTCACTGGCTCCCTGATTGAGCGCCAGGTAGAACATGCGAATGGACGCAATAAACAGCAGCAAGGAGATCAGGCCCAGTACCAGAGACGCACTCATGCCGACTCCTTGAGCATGTCAGTAGCCAGGCCGCAGCTTGTCGCCAGCGGCGTGGGCCGCTTCGCGCATGAAGCCGACCCCGGTGCGGCGATCAACACGGAACAGGGTATTGGTGACGTAGATGTCATCGCGTATGCCGACCACTTCCACCACTTCACTGACACAACGGCGCCCGTCAGGCAGGCGCGTCAGCTGGATAATCACATCCAGCGCCGCGCAGACCATCTGGCGCAGGGTCTTTTCCGGGATCAGCCGCCCGGTCAGGCCCACCAGCGTTTCCAGACGCAGCAGGGCATCCTGTGCATTGTTGGCGTGCACGGTACTCATCGAGCCGTCGTGGCCGGTGTTCATCGCCGTCAATACGTCCAGCACTTCGACGCCGCGAATCTCACCGAGGATGATGCGGTCCGGGCGCATCCGCAGCGAGTTGCGGATCAGGTCGCTGGCGCGCACCTCGCCATGCCCTTCGGCGTTGGGCGGGCGGGTTTCCAGGCGCACCACATGCGGGTGACTGAGCTGTAGCTCGGCAACGTCCTCGATGGTCACCAGACGCTGATTGCTGTCGATCAACTGGCTCAGCACGTTGAGCATGGTGGTCTTGCCCGTGCCGGTGCCGCCGCTGACCAGAATGTTGCAGCGTTTGCCGACGGCCTCCTGGAAGAACTCGAAAATCGACTGATCGATGGTCTGCATGGCCACCAGGTCGGCGCTCTTGAGCATGTCCTTGCGGAATTTCCGGATCGACAGGCAAGGGCCGTCCAGCGCAATGGGCGGAATGATCGCGTTGACCCGGCTGCCATCGGGCAGGCGTGCGTCAACCATCGGTGAGGATTCGTCCAGTCGCCGCCCGAGTGGTGCCAGGATGCGTTGCATCACGCGCTCGACGTGGTGCGAATCGATAAAGCGCAGGTCGGTGTGGTGCAGCACGCCGTCGCGCTCGACAAAGACCTTGCCTGGCCCGTTGACCAGAATTTCCGTCACCGAGGTGTCGCGCAGCAGCACTTCCAGCGGGCCGAAACCGGTCAGTTCGTCGACCAGTTCTTCAGCCAGGCGCTCCATTTCGTAACGCGAGATGGCCAGCCGCAGGCGTGCGACGTATTCGGCCACCTTGTCGATGACGAATTGCGCCAGGGCCGGTCGTGAGCCTTCGAGCAGGCTTTTGCCGCTTTCTTCCATGCCGTCGATGATGTAACGGTGCAGCACCAGTTTCAGGCCTTGCCCGTCGTCAGGCTTGCCTTGCGTGCGCGATGAGACGCCAAACAGTTTCTCCGCCATTACCGGTTCCCCCACAGTCGAGCGAGCCAGCCCTGATCGGCTTTCTCGCGAGCCTCGGTATGCCGTGCCAGATGCTCGCCAAGCCGCCGCAGCCCGGAGCACAGCGCGTCGCGTGACGCCAGTTCGAACAGCGTCACGCCCTGATTCTTGGCGTTCAGGCGCAACTCCGGCGCAAGCGGCAGCACCGCCAGCACCGGCAGGCCGAAGGTTTTGCTCACGGTTTCGGAATTGGGCGCGACCGAGCGCTGATAACGATCGACCAACAGGCCGGCATGCTGCATTTTCATGCCCTTTTCGCGCCAGTTGTTGAGCACCGTCAGGTTGCGTCGACAGCCCAGCACGCTCTGGTCGGTGTACCACAGCAACTGATCGCAATGGCTGACCAGCGAGCGCAAGGCTTCGCTGTCCGGCTGCCCCACCAGGTTCACGACCACATGCTGAAAATGCTGGCGCAGCGCGCTGAGCAGCATATAAAGCTCGGCGGCACTGGACTGTTCCAGATGATCGTCGGCTTCGCTGTAAGCCAGAATGCGCAGGCCGCTTTCGCTGGTGGTGAAAGCACTGTCGATCAGCGTTGCATCGAGCCTGCGCAAGTGGCGCAGGGCGTCACCGAAGCTGAAGGTCGATTCCAGACCGAGCATCAACAGGCTGTCGCCGCGTGGCAGGCCAAGGTCCAGCAGTAGCGTGCGCTGCCCGCTCTTGTGCACGACCATCGCCAGGTGCGTCGCGATCAAGGCCCCGTCGTCATCGCTTTGTACGCCATACAGCACCGACAGGCCGCTCATGTTCGGGTTGGGCGTCACAGCGGGCAGGCGCTTGCTCAGGCGTCTGACCAGGCCGGCGACCTCACTGGAGCGAGAGCCATAGGCAACGAAGTCCCTGGCCCCGGCGCGCATGGCATTGAGCACCAACTGGTTATCCATGCCATCGCCGAGCGCAACGATGGCCAGCATCGGTTTGGCTTCCAGCGCACTTTCGATCAGGGCGCTCTGGGTCATCAAATGCTCACGGTCCAGGCCGACGAACACCACGCTGGCGAACGTCACGTCCACCAGCGCGAGCAGGTCGTCGAGGCTGCCCGTACCGGCACTGACCACCTGGCCCAGCGAACCCAAGGCACTTTGCAGCCACTCCAGGTCGGTGTTGTTACGGGTGATTGCCAGGAAGGTCTGGCTCAGGCTCTGGCTCATTTGGATAACCCGTCGCGGCGGTCGAAATCGCCGTTTTCCAGAAAATACAGGCGCGGGAAGCTCGGGTCATAGGTGCGCAGTCCCTCACCCGGCAGCGACGGCAGCCGGGCGTTGGCGGCCAGTGGCTGGACCAGATGCGGAGTGACGATCATCAGCAGTTCGCGCTCGTCGCGCTGGATTTGCGAGCTGCGGAAAAAGGCACCGAGAATCGGGATGTCGCCGAGGCCGGGAAACTTGTCCACCGAACCGCTGTTGCTGGAACTGATCAGGCCGCTGACCACGAAGCTCTCGCCGTCGGCAAGCGCAATGCTGGTGTCGGTACGGCGGATGTTCAGCGCTGGCACAGTGGTCCCGGCGATGGTGATACCGGCCGAGAAGTCCAGCTCGCTGACTTCCGGTGCGACCTTCAGCAGAATCCGGTCGCGGCCGACGACAGTCGGGGTCAGGGTCAGGCGCACGCCGAACTCCTTGTACTCGATGGAGATACCGTTGCCCTCACCGTTGGGCACCGGCACCGGGAATTCGCCGCCGGCCAGAAAACTCGCACTTTGCCCGTTGAGGGCGACCAGGCTGGGGCGTGCCAGGGTGTAGGCGTAGCCGCTGTTTTCCATGGCATTGATCATGCCCAGCACCTTGCTGCTGCCACCGCCCCAGACGATATTGAAATTGCTGTTGTTCAGCGGAATGCTCGGCGTTATGCCGCCCACAGCGCCAGGTGTGACGTTGACGCCCGGCACCGTGCCGGGCGCGCCGAACAGAAAGTTGCTCGATCCTTTGCCGAAGATCGAGGTGCTGGCCTCCTTGAGCTTGGTGCGGCTGACTTCGATAAAGCGGATGTCAGTCTGCACCTGGCTGGGTAACTGCGCATCGGCAGACGGCGCGGTGACACTCTCGACCATGGCGGTCGTCGCCCGGCCACGCACGAAGACCATGCTCTGGCGCGGCGCACTTGCGCAGGCCGTCCAGACCATCAGGCTGGTCGTCCCCTGTGCGACGCCGGTCAACAGAAAACCGTCGGTGCCGTTGACATGCACATCGGCGATTTTCGGATCACCCACGGCGATGCGGGTGATGGGCACCGCAGAGCGGACCTCCTGTTGAATGCCCTGGTCGATTTCCACGGCCGCCGGCATCTCGGCAAGGCCGGCACAACTGCCCGAAGCGGCCCACGCGCCTGGCGCGCATAATGTCGCGATGGCTAACGCCAGCAAACGGGTTTTTATAACTGGCACGGAACAACAGCTCATCAAATGCAATCCTTGCTCAATCAGGGAGTTTGTTGCGTGATCTGGTTACCGCGTATGACCTCGACAGCGCGAGACGTACGCGGGATTGCGCCTACTGTTGGCGCGCTGGCTGGCCCCAGGCTCAGTTGTCTGAAGCTGACCAGTTGGCGGTTGGCTGAATCGAGTCGCTCGGCAGCGTCAGGGCCGCTGGCTTCGTTGGCCCAGTAATCCTGCAGGTTGCCCTCGTCGGCGCTGCGCACGGCCAGACGCAGGACACCGGTTTGCGACGCCAGCATCAGGCGCGCCACCAGGGCCTGGGGCACCGCGACCGTGACGGTTCGCGCGTTGATTCGCTGCTGCTCCTGTTTGAGGCGTTCGTCAGCGTTGATGTTCTGCACCGGCTTGCCGTTGCGGTCCGGACCGAGCAGCCCGCCAACGCCGAGAATGCGCAGGGCAGGCACCACGACCTGGCTCGACCGATTCGGATTGCTCACGTCTTCAGGCAGGTAAAGCAGCACATCCACGTAGTCGCCGGGGCTGAGTTGCCCGGAGGCGCCCGTCACTTCATCGACCTGTAATGCCAGGGCCCGCTCGTGTGGCCGGATCATTCGCGCCAGGGTGCCGCCTGCTTCGAAGTTGCTCTCCGTAAGCCAGCTTCCGGCGGTCAGCGTGCGCCAGCTGCTGCGCCCGACGATCTTGTCGATGGCTTCAAAGCTCCCGGGTGGGGCGACCTTGAGGCGCTCGATGGTCAGGTCATCGGCCGTGATTGCGGTATAGGCAGGGATATCCCTGGCCAACACCACGACGTTGTGACGCAGAGCGTCCTCGACGGGAGGAGTCGGCGCAGGCGGGGTGGTTTGTTCGGTGGTTACAGGTGGCGCCGATGGTGGGGGTTCAACAGGCACCTCAGTTGGTCTGCCGACAACAATTCCCAGATATCCAGCGATTAACGCACCCAGCAAAAACAGTACAGCGAGCACCATGGTGACACGACTGCTCATGGCAAGTTTCCCTTTGTCATCGCAGGATATTCTCGAACCGGTGCATCAACTTTAAACACAGCAACGTTGAACGGCATAACGGCTTTTAATGACATTAGCTCATTCATTCAAAAGCGCCATTGTGCTTTGGTATATAAGGGTTTTTTACTGACGAGACGCCGTTTGAGTCCTTTGTTTTTTTGGGGAGTGTAGGGACTATAACTTTCCGGTTAATACTTTGTTGCGATTGTGGGTTTATGGATTGCAGACAATGCTGGAGGGGCACACAGTTTCGCATGTGTCATGCATGTTCGCGTCTCGGAGGCGCAAGGAGAAATGAGATGTTCCTGACCAAGATTTACGTAGGCGCCTATACCCGGATCAGTTGTTTTTTGAGAGATCGTGAAGCGGCTTCGGGTATTGAATACGCTTTGGTGGCAGCGATGGTTGCTGTTGCGTTGATTGCCTTTGTTCCAACGATAAGCACAAGTGTGGGGGCGATTTTCACAAAGATTCAGACTGCCTTGACGGGTACTACGACAGGGGCCTCCACACCTGCTGCGGGGTAGTCTATGATTGCGACATGAGTTCACCCTGTTGAGAGAACCACATGGCTGTCCACCCCATCCGCCAACAACTGCTTCTGGTTGATGACGAAGAGGACGCGAACGAGGAATTGGCAGAACTGCTCGAAGGTGAGGGGTTCTGCTGTTTCACGGCGTCTTCCGTCAAGATGGCCTTGCACCAGTTGACCCTCCACCCGGATATCGCGCTGGTGATCACTGACCTGCGGATGCCGGAGGAAAGCGGCATCCAGCTGATCCGTCACCTGCGCGATCACACCTCACGCCAGCATTTGCCCGTTATCGTCACCTCCGGCCACGCCGACATGGATGACGTCAGCGACCTGCTGCGTTTGCACGTGCTCGACCTGTTTCGCAAGCCGATCTATCACGTCCGTCTGCTGGAAACCCTCAACAACCTGTTTCCCGAGCCGAAGGTTTTTCAGGTTCAGTGACGACAGGCTCGCGCCCCGCAGCATGTTCACGCTGGAGTATGGGCACGGAGTCAAAGGCCTGTCGTTCCTCACGCTCCAGTGGGAATGCCTTTCGTAACGCTCTGCGACACCCGTCTGCGTTCACTCCACTACGCTGAATTCAACCCGCGCCGTCTGGCCGCTCTCGTCCAGCACGCTTAACTGATAACGCCCCGGTTTACTCAGGGTGGGGGTGAAGTCTTGCCGGGTGTCGGTGTCTGCCAGAGGTTTGCCATCGATAAACCACCAGCGATGGCCGCTGCCGCCGAGTGCCGAGAGTGTGAGGCGTAAAGCCTGACGACTGGCGGCAGGCAGGCGCAGGTTGTCGCCTTCGCGCACACCGACAATGCTCAGCGGGGGCGCCAGGTTCAGGTTCTGCGGTGGGCAATCCGGGGCCGCGGGCGGCAGGCGTGCATCACGCCGCTCTGCCCTGGGCAGCCAGGGCTCCAGAGGCGCAGGCCACAGCGCGATGTCTTGCGCTCGGGCGTCCGGGCAATTGGCCGCGACGCGCAACCCCTTGGCATTGACCCAGACACGCTCCTGCAAACCCAGCCCGAGCGGTTGGTCGGCCGCTTGCAGGGTGGGCGGCGTGGTGCCGTCCAGCGTCCAGGCGAAACGTTGGCGCCGGCAATTGGGGTCGCTTTTGCTCATCGGTTGACCCAGCGGCCAGCAGATGGCTGCCACACCGACGTTCTGCGGCACGGGTTGCACCGGTGCGGCGATCCCGCGCTGACTGTCGCGATTGACCAGCACATCGTGCACCTGAAGCATCAGCGGCGCCGCCGAAGCCAGCCCGAACTGCCCTGGCACCGGTGTGCCATCCGGCCGGCCGATCCAGACACCGACCAGGAAACGCGGCCCGACGCCAATCGCCCAGGCATCGCGGAAGCCATAGCTGGTGCCGGTTTTCCAGGCCAGTTGCGGGCGCTGTACCAGCTCGGCACGCGGGTCGATGTCCGGGCGTGACTGGCCACTGAGAATGCGTCGAATGATCCACGCAGCGCCCGGTGACATCATCCGCCGCTCGCGCAGTCGGTCCTGCGGTTGCAGTCGAACATCGGCACTGCGCCCGCCGCGCGCGAAGGCGCTGTAGCCTGTCACCAAGTCCTCTAACCGACTGCCTGCGCCGCCAAGAATCAGCGCCAGACTCGGCTCCGCCAGCGGCGGCAGGGTCAGGGGCACGCCGCCATTGCGCAGTTCGGCGGCGAAGCGTTTCGGCCCGTAGACCTCCAGCAATTGCACGGCAGGCAGGTTGAGGGACATCGACAGCGCCGAACTGGCCGCCACCGGCCCGCCGAAACCGCTCGAAAAGTTGCCCGGTCGGTAATCGCCATAGCGCCGCGGTACATCCTGCATCAGGGATTCGGAGTGGATCAGCCCGGCGTCCATGGCCATGCCGTACAGGAACGGCTTGAGCGTCGAGCCCGGCGAACGCAGGGCGGTGACCATGTCCACATGGCCGAAACGCTTGGCGTCATTGATGTCCACCGAGCCGACGTACGCGCGCACGGCCATGTTTTCCGCCTCGACCACCAGAATCGCTGTCGACGTTCGTTCCGGGAGGCGTGCGCGCCAGCCCATCAGCAGGTCTTCCATGCGCCGTTGCAGTGAGGCGTCCAGCGTGGTGCGGATCAGTGGCGGGCTGTTGGGGCGATTCAGGCGTCGGGCCAGCAGCGGCGCCAGGCTCGGTTCCTGTCGCGGCGCCAGCCACAATGGCTCTTCCAGTGCTTCGTTCACGCTTGCTTGCGGCCATACCTGAAACTCGGCCAGACGTCTCAGCACCTTATCGCGGGCCTGTTGCGCGCGCTGCGGGTGGCGATCAGGACGCAGGCGGCTTGGCGCCTGTGGCAGCACCGCCAGCAATGCCGCCTCAGCGCGGGTCAGGTTTTGCGGCGACTTGCCCAGATAGGCCCAACTGGCAGCTGCGACGCCTTGCAGTGTGCCGCCGAACGGGGCGCGATTGAGGTACAGACTGAGGATCTGATCCTTGGACAGGTGCCACTCAAGCTGCAGCGTGCGCCACAGCTGGCGAAACTTGCCGGATAGTGTGCGTGAATGCGGATCGAGCAACCGCGCCACTTGCATCGACAGTGTGCTGCCGCCCGAGACTACACGGGCACCGCTGAGGTTTTGCCAGGTGGCGCGTAACAACGCCAGCGGATTCACCCCGGGATGACTGTAGAACCAGCGGTCTTCGTAGGTCAGCAGGGCTTCGAGGTAGTAGGGCGAGACCTGCTCATTGCTGACCGGGTAGCGCCACACGCCATTGGCGTCGGCAAAGCGCCACAGTGGCGTGCCGTCCTCGGCCAGGACGACGCGAGCCAGATCGTCCCTGGGCAGTGGCAGCGGCCAGAGTCGGTCGGCCAGCCAGAGGAGGGCGATCAGCAGCATGATCGCGCCCGCCAGCCACTTGAATGTTCGTGGCAGGCGCAGAAGAAATTCAGGTTTCAACGCAAAGAGCCTTTATGATCCACGGAACCTGACACGCATTGCGACAGCCAAAGCGGACAGACCATTTTCTTCACGACCCCAATCAGGACGTACATATGCAGGTAGAAGGCTTTTTTGAATGGCTCGGGCAGGCCATCGGCGCGATCATTCGCTTCTTTGTCGACGGTCTGGCGTGGTTGTTCAACGGGTTTACCCATGCTGGGGGAAATTTTGTCGATGGCTTGTCCCGCACGCTGGGCATGGACACCTCGCTGATCAGCATCATCGCACTGGTCATCGGCCTGATGCTGCTGTACTCGGCGGTCCGCGCCTTCATGCGCGCTTCGATCATCCTTGGCATCATCTGGCTGGCGCTGGGCCTCTGGTTGCTGAGCTGGATCATTCATTGATGCGTTGAAAGGCTAACCCGCCGCCATTGTGGGTGAACGGGGCGACGCCTTCGCGAGCAAGCTCGCTCCCACTGGATCTGCGGTGTGTCGGGGCAGTTGTGTATGGTGCCTCGATCGTTTCTGTGGCGCACATCTGAGACACTTTTTACTTTTGTAGGAGCGAACTTGTTCGCGAAGGCTCTGGTACGGGCGATACATCTTCAGCGGATGTACCGGCCCTTTCGCGAACAATGCGGATCGCCGCCCCGGTCGCTCCTACTGGATCTGTGGTGCGTCGGCCCCTTTGTGAGCAAGCTTGCTTCCACTGTCATGCATTCCAATCAATTGGCGATCATTTCCCCTTCACCACCATCTGCGCTGGCGCTTCGCCCAGGGCTTGCCAGTTCGGGCGGTACATGGATTCGACCTGCGGTGGCGGTACGCGGTAGGTGCCCGGGGTGACGGCTCGCGCCAGGTAGAGCAGGTGCACGGTGCTGCTGCCCTCGATGTCCAGGGCTGCCACGTAGCGGTCGCCACGATATTCCTGATGTTTGATCCCGGCGTTTTCCATCGACTCGCGGATGGTTTTCACGTCTTTGTTGGCGTCTTCCAGGCTGGCCGCGCTCTGCGCCAGGTTCTGGTTTTCCAGCTCCAGGCCCGCAGGCAGCAGGTCCACCACCAGCGCATCCGGCACGCGCTGTTTGGCACCGATCTCCAGGTGCACCAGCACCAGTTGCCCGGTTTTCAAGGCGCCGATGTTCAGCGGTGCGCCGCTCAGGTTCAGGTACTCACGGCGAATGCTCAGGTTTTCGCCACCCGCTGCAGGCGTCTGGGTTGGATAACCGGAGACGGTCAGTTGCTGGTAAAGCGCTTCGCTGCTCTGGTTGTGCACCGAAAGCGGCGAGGCCAGCAACGAACCGTCCAGCTTGAGGCCCGGCTGCCGGTTGCTCAGCTCGCGGGTTTGAGTGCCGCTGGCGATGCTGGCGGTCCAGTCCTTTTCCGGTTTGCCCAGCAGGTTACGGCCAGCCATGAACAGTGAATTACTTTCCTGCGTGGACAGGTAACGATTGGCGGCCACCTCATCGGCCAAGGCAAACAGGCGCTCATCACGCTTGTCTTTGGCGAGGTCGTTTTCTTCCAGCAGTGCCAGTATCAACGCCTGATCACGCAGCGAGCTGCCGTAGTCGGCCAGCCATTCATTCTTGCGGCTGGCGGCCAGACCCGCCATCAGAGCCTGGTCGGCGCGGGGTTTGTCGCCCATCTTCTCCAGCGCGACTGCCAATTGCACCAACGGCAGGCCGGAGCGCGCATCACTGCGGCGGTCGAACAGGCTGCGCAAGGCCGCGAGCGGTGCCTGCTGACTGCGCGACAGCACCAGCCCGGCATAGGCCTGCACTGCGAAGCGCGTATGTTCGGCGTTCTGGCTGTAATTGACCTGAATCTGGCCGCCATCCTGCAGATAACGCAGCAGGCGTTCACTGGCTTTCTTCAGCGCATCCGGCGGCACGGCAAAGCCCTGATCGCGGGCGCGCAGCAGAAAATCGGTGACATACGCCGTCAGCCAGTATTCCTCGTCGCTGTCCGAGCCCCACAGGCCAAAACTGCCGTTGTAACGTTGCATGCCCAGCAGCCGCTCGATGCCGATCTCGACCTTGCGCTTGCGTTCGGCATCCGTTTCGCCGGTCAGGCCCAGGCGCTTGAGGGTTGCGGCATCGGCATACAGCGACGGGTACAGGCCGCTGGCGGTCTGTTCCAGGCAGCCGTAAGGGTAGGCTTTCAATGCGCGAATCTGTTCGCCGAGGTTCAAGGGCGGACGGCTCGACAACGACAGCAGCGCTTCACGACCGGCCGGTTCGAACGCTTCCAGCGCGCCCTCCGGCAGGCTCCAGGGCTGATCATTGAGGGTGGCGCGGTAATGCTTGAGCATCGCTGGGTAGGCCGGGCGCACACCGACGGTCCATTCGCGGGTGAAGGCCGGCAGGTTTTCGCCCGGCAGGTCCAGACCTTCGACCAGCACCTTGATTTTGCCCTGACCCAAGCCGCCTTGCGCCAGCACCGGAATCTTCAGGGTGACGCGCTGGCCTTCCTTGAGCTGCAAGGGCTTGCTCTGGTCGCCGCCCGGAAGGCTCAACTGGCCCTCAGCGCTGATTTTCACGTCCAGCTTCTGTGCCTTGCCCGACAGGTTGGAGACGTCCAGCGCCACGCTGGTCTGGTCGCCACCGGCAAGAAAGCGCGGCGTCGACAGTTCGGCGATGATTGGCGCGGCAACCACGGTTTTCGCCTCGGCCATGCCGTAGCGGTCGTCGGTCCAGGCTTGAGCCATGACGCGCAGTTCGCCGTTGAAGTCCGGGATATCAACGCTGACTTCACCTTCACCGGCGTCATTGAGCGTCACCGGCGCACTTTGCAACGCCACGATGGTGACGCTGGTGTCCGGACGTTTGCCGCCCTTCGCCAGTGCATCGCCACCGAACGCCATGCTTGCCAGGCGCCCCTGGCCGGCTTCGATCAGTTGACCGTAGATGTCCAGTTGGTCTGCTCCGTACTGCTTGCGGCCAAACAGGCTGGCAAACGGATCGGGCGTCGCGTAGCTGGTGATGTTGAGGATGCCGACGTCCACCGCCGACAGCAGCACGTGGACCTGTTTGGGGACGCTGCCGTCAGCATTTTTGGCGGCGACCTTGAGGGTCAGCGGTTGTCTGGGGCGCATTTTCTCCGGCGCGGTGACCGTCAGCGCCAGCTTGCGCTGCGCCCGGTCCAGCGGCAGGTGCAGCACGCCCACAGCGCGCTTGGGTGTGACATTGGCCTTGCGTTCACCGGGACGTATCACCAGCGCGGTGACGTACAGGTCGTGACGCGCCCATTTTTTGTCCAGCGGGATGTCATACGATTTGCCTTCGGCAGGCACGTCGATTTCCTGCCACCACAGCGGCCCTTCACTGGACTCGACCAGCAGATAACCCTTGCCCGCAGCCGGCGGGGTGACAGTGATTTTCGCGGTGTCGCCATCGTTGTAGGCCGGCTTGTCCAGCGCCAGCTTCACCTGATCCGGCCTGACCGCGCCGCCGTCAGTGTTGTCCTGCCAGCGGTAACCGGCCCAGAAGCGCAGGCTGCTGACCATTCCGGTGGACGGATCTTCCACCTCGACACGGTAAGGACCCCATTCGACCGGGAAGCTGACCTTGGCGGTGGCGTCCTTGGAGATGCTGACGGTTTCTTCGTTCAGGTTGAGGAATTTCTCGTTGAAGTGGTAACTCCAGCCGTCGTCGGCCGAGTAGTTCCAGTAGTAATCGCGGCGCTCGCGGATCAGCCGGACTTTCACGTTGTCAGCGCCCAGCTTGTTGCCAGCCGCGTCGGCCATGACGATTTCAAAATCGGCCGGGCCGTCGCCGTTGGTCTGCGCCTCGCCCTTGGCCTCGTTGTCGTAGTCATCACCACCCGTGCTGCTGCCGAACAATGCACGCACGCCGGGCAGGTGTTCGGCAGGCCAGATCGGCTGCACCAGACGGCGGGTGATCGGCCGCCCGCCAGACTCTTGCAGGCTGGCTTGCAGAATCAGTTGCAGCGGCGATTTGGCCTGCGCCCACTCGCTCTGCACGGCGAGCGTCGAACGACCTTCGGCATCGAGGGTGACGGGCTCAAGCTCCAGATCATGCTTGAGGTCTTCTTCGGTGATCGAGCCGAACTGATAACCCGGCAGCTTCGGCACCGCCTCGCGCAGCGGGCGGACATAGACCTGACCGGTCAGCGTATTGCCCGAAGCGGGGGCGCCGTACAGGTAGCGGCCAGTGATATCGAATTGCGGGTTGTCAGCAGGCGCCACCGGCGTGTCGCTGCCCTTGAGCTCCAGCGCCAGACGCTCGGGCAGGAAGTCCTCGACCTTGAACTCGTAGAGCTGCGGTTTGCCGTCGCCCAGGTCGAACACCAGTTGCCAGCGTCCGGTGGGCGCTTCGTCGGCAAGCGGCAATTGATACTGGTAGAAACCGTTGCTGTCGGCTTCCCAGACGAATTTGCGGCTGACCTGATCATCGGGACGGCGCACTTCGACGGTGATGGGCTGCGGCTTGACGGTGTTGCCGTCGCTGTCGCGCAGCAAGCCGTTGAGTAGCACGGTTTCGCCAGGGCGATACAGGTCGCGCGGGCCGAAGATGAAGAATTGCAGCGGGTGAGCCTGCGGGCCGGAGATATCGAACTCGGCCAGGTCCAGCGCCGAGCTGTTGAGGCGCAGCATGCTGGTCTGTTCGTCCTTGTGCGCCAGTACCACGGCAGCCTTGGCCGGCAACGGCAGTTGCGCGTGACCGTCGCTGTCGGTCTTGCCCTGGGCGACGACCTTGCCGTTGTCGTCATACACATCGACGCTGATATCACCCAGCGCCTTGCCACCCTCGAGCGCTTGAGTGAAGACGTCCAGACGATTGCTGTAACGATGCACCGACAGGCCGATGTCACTGAGCGTCAACAGGGTGGCCGGCTGCGAGTAACTGTAGGTGCCCGAGGCGCGCATCACCGCCAGATAGACACCTGGCTGTTGCAGGGGCTTGATACCGGCAATCGGCAGCAGCAGGGTTTCACGGGTGTTGCGCGCAGGCTTGAGGTCGAAGCGGCCGCTGTAGACCAGTTCGGCCATGGGCAGCAGTTCTTCGGAGCTGTAGCTGGACAGGCTCGACGCGCCGTCCCACTGGGCGAGGAAGTTCGGCATCGAGTCGGGTTTGATGCGGAAGAACTCGACATCCACCTTGTCGACGTTCAGCGCGATCACCGGCAGGCCCTCGGCCAGACGGGTCGGCAACAGGCTGCCACGGCTGGCGAAACCGACGGAGGCCTGCAAGTCGCGGGTTTCCAGACGGCTGATGTATTCGGCGGCGAGTTTGGCCTTGTTGACGGCCAGCAAACCGGCATCGACGGTCAGGACCAGTTTGCGCTGCGGCTCCAGGTGGCGCAGGCGCAATTCCATGAGGTTGTCAGATAGCTCCCAGGCACCATCGACCTTGCCGCTCTTGCTGTCCACCAAGTGAAGTTTTTCGTCGAATTTCTGCTCGGGGTCGAGCGGTACCGAGAAGCTCACCGACAGCGTGCTTGCGCCGTCGACCTGGATTTCCGACACGTCGATCACCGTCAGTTCGCGGCCTGCGTAGCGCTTGCTCAGCGCGGCGAGGTCGACTGCGGGTTTGGGCTTTGTGTCGGTGACCGTTGCCTGGGTCGTGGGGGCCGTGGCGGGCGCGGGTTTATCCGTGGAGGAAGAATCACAGGCGCTCAGCAGCACAAGCGCGCAAGCCAGAAACAATCCTTTGTTTAACATGGGGGCACTCATCGGCAACGGTAGAGAGGGTGCGACTATATAACAGTCGTGATGACAAGTATTACTGTCAGATTGACCAGTAAGGTCACATATCGAACGGACTGACTATCTGCGATTGCGCGTTGGCATGCAGAGGGTGACGCAGAGCGTCACGAAATGCATTCCCAGGCTGTGGACTGACCCCAAAAAGTTAGACAGTTGACTATCGTTCCTCACGCTCTGCGTGGGAATGCAGTTCGTGACGCTCTGCGTCACACGGCGGTTTTTCTTTGTCAGGTGGATTTGGGTTCGGCTCAGGTCACCTTTTCGCCCCTCGGCGAGTCACTTTGATGGGGCCAAAGTGACCAAAGCCCCTGGCTCCGTTTCCGGCCCGACTTCGCCCTGTCACTTACGTCGCACTCTGCGTCGTCAGTGCCATCGCGGTTGAAAAGCACTTTAGGGCAATTTGGCTAA
>NZ_AWQP01000065.1:0-67776 GCF_000972175.1 Pseudomonas syringae pv. coryli str. NCPPB 4273
TCTACGTGTTGTAAATGAGCATTCCGAGCCTGTTTTTAACGAAGCATCACCGAGCGCAGCCACTTTTCGTACAGAGCCTAAGGGGCCTGTGGATTGAGTCCCGGGAGGGTATACCTTGGCAGGTTGCCGAGCCAGAAGTCGGGCAACACAAAACGAGTGCGGCGGACACGGATCAGCCAGCCCAGCGCCACGAAGAAAATCATCGCCAGCGTCAGTGTGCCGGCAAACGAACACTCTCCCGACTGCGCCTTCATGCTGCCTGACATGTCCATCTTCTTGGAAGAATCGTGCATGGACATGTGCATCGTGTGATGCCCGGCATGCATATCAGACATCCCATGATCTGCATGGGAAACCGAAGCCATTGCAGTGCCCGCAAAGGCGGCCATCATCTGGCCGTGACCGATGCTGCACGCAAGACCATTGAACAGGACAACTGCGTACAGTATCCAGGCAATGGGCGAGCAATGGGTTCGGAAGAAGTTCATGGCGGCTAATTTAACATCTCTGGCCGGAACTAGACAGAACGGGGTGAGCGGGTCGGCAGCCTGCGCAGGGTCGATAAACGGGTGGCATGGGTTATCCGAGTCCGCCACCTGTTCGCACGAGGCAAAGCACGCCGCGTGGCCCTTTGCTTTGCTGCATCGAATAAACCTGGCAATGGCAGTCGAGCGGACCGTCGTTCTACACCCGTTGTTAACTACTTCGTCGGTACCCTCTCCTTACAGGATCGTGCCGAATATAAAGGCACATGAAGTAAGCCTTGAACACTTCGCACCCATCAGCACGCCTGCATGAAACTGCCTTGACCTTATAACTCACCCAAACATTTCTCGATAATTACCTATACCAACCTGTTCCTTATCATCAAACTTTCTCTCTGCCGCACTGCCCGACCCTACCGCCTGGTTATATATATCACTTGATAGCGGTCATGTTTTCTACACCCGGCAAGCTTCCTTCTGACCGGGGTTTACGCGAATGCAACGCCTGCGTCTCGAAGAACCGAGAAAAAAGCTGCCCCCCCAATGAAACCTGATCAATAGCAAGCTTTTCGAGTCAGGCTCGACCCTGCCCAACAACGCAAAACCCATTCCCCGGTCATGAAAGCTTCATTAAAAAAACCTGCAACTGCAACACACTTCATCCGCTTTAACTTTCCATGATTATCATGAGCAAGCTGAACTAAAGCTGTCTGTTCATGACGCGTTCGATGAAATCTGAACGGCAGATTAATAATTCTACATGGACGTATAACGGCGTTGTCGTTCGTTTGGCTTTCACCCTACTCTATGATTCGAAAGCCTGCCAGGCGATACAAAAAAGCAACGGCGTCTGGACATTATTTTCATAGTTGAACGCCTAAGTTCACCGCACTCACGCGCACTCGTGGTGTGACTTTTTTATGTTCGGCCCTGCTGCGTCAATCGGAGAGTCTCTGTAGATGAGTCAAACTTTTCTTGCCTTTTCACGGCCGTCCATTGGCGATGAAGAAATTGCTGCGGTAACGCGTGTGCTGCGTTCCGGATGGATCACCACTGGCCCGGAATGTCAAAAGCTGGAGGAAGAGTTCGCCGCGCGGGTCGGCGCGCAGCATGCAGTGGCACTGTCTTCGGCCACTGGGGCAATGCACGTTGCGCTGCTGGCGCTGGGCGTAGGGCCTGGCGATGAAGTGATTACGCCGTCGCAAACCTGGGTGTCGACAGCCAACATAATCTGCCTGCTGGGGGCCACTCCGGTGTTCGTCGATGTCGACCGTGACACCCTGATGACCAGCGCTGCGCTGATAGAGCAAGCCATCACCCCGCGAACCAAGGCGATCGTGCCGGTGCATTACGCAGGCGCTGCATTCGATCTCGACCCGCTGTATGCGCTGGCCGACCGGCACGGCATCACCGTGATCGAAGACGCTGCGCATGCCGCCGGCACTGCTTACCAGGGACGTCCGGTCGGCCAGCAGGGCACTGCGATCTTCTCTTTTCACGCAATCAAGAACATGACCTGTGCCGAAGGCGCGATGCTGGTCACCGACAATGCGCGACTGGCTGATCGGGTGCGTCAGCTTAAATTCCATGGTCTGGGTGTCGATGCTTACGACCGCCTGACCCTGGGTCGCAAGCCCCAGGCCGAGGTTATGGAGCCTGGTTTCAAATACAACCTGGCCGACATCAATGCGAGCATTGCGCGGGTGCAGTTGCAACGCCTCGATGCCATCAATGCGCAGCGCCAGGCGCTCGCCAGCCATTACCTCGAACGACTGGCCAGCAGCCCCGTTCTGCCTCTCGCCCTGCCCCGGCATGCCCAGCAACACGCCTGGCACCTGTTCATTCTGCGCATCGATCCCGAGCGCTGCGGGCTGGATCGCGACGCCTTCATGAAGGCCTTGCAAGCGCGAAACATCGGCACCGGCATTCACTTCATCGCGACTCACCTGCACAGCTATTACCGCAAGCGTTTCCCCGACGTCCGCCTGCCCGACACGGAATGGAATTCATCAAGGCTGTGCTCCATACCCCTGTTTCCCGACATGACCCTCGATGATGTCGAGCGGGTTGTCGGTGCCATTGAATCGACCGTGGAATCCAGCCATTGAAACCGTATCCCATCAAGTTCGTGTCGATCGTCATCCCTGTCTACAACGAACGACAAAGCCTGCCAGAGTTGTTGCGCCGCACTGAAGCGGCCTGCAAACAGCTCGACCACCGCTTCGAAATCGTGCTGGTCGACGATGGTAGCCGCGACGACTCGGCAGACATTCTCCAGCGGGCTGCCGAGCGCGCCGACAGCCCCTTTGTCGCAGTGATCCTGAATCGAAACTACGGTCAGCACGCTGCCATCATGGCCGGATTCGAGCAGTGCCAGGGCGACGTGGTCGTCACCCTAGATGCCGACCTGCAGAATCCACCCGAGGAAATCCCTCGTCTGGTAAAGCTCGCTGAACAGGGATACGACGTAGTCGGCACGGTGCGCAGCAATCGTCAGGACTCCGCCTGGCGACGCTGGCCATCGAAACTCATCAACCTGGCCGTGCAGCGCTCCACCGGCGTGGCCATGAACGATTACGGCTGCATGCTGCGCGCATACCGGCGCACGATTGTCGACGCCATGCTCGCCTGCCGGGAGCGCAGTACGTTCATTCCGATTCTGGCGAACGGCTTTGCGCGACACACCACCGAGGTGCTGGTCGATCACGCCGAACGCGAGCACGGCGACTCCAAATACAGCCCGATGCGCCTGATCAACCTCATGTTCGACCTGATCACCTGCATGACCACCACGCCCCTGCGCCTGCTCAGCATCATCGGCTTCAGCATGGCGTTGCTCGGTGTCTCGTTCGCGGCCCTGCTGATCGTTCTGCGCCTGATCTTCGGCGCGTCATGGGCCGGGGACGGCATGTTCGTACTGTTTGCCGTGCTGTTCGTATTCACCGGCGGGCAGTTCATCGGCATGGGACTGCTGGGTGAATACCTGGGCCGGATGTACAGCGATGTGCGTGCGCGTCCGCGGTTCTTTATCGAAAAGGTCGTGCGCAGCTCGTCACCGGTTGCCACCGACCGCATTGATTCCTCTGTAACTCCCTATATGAACAAGGTCGCGCCATGAGCACTAAAGCTGTCGTTTTCGCTTATCACGATATTGGCTGTGTCGGCCTGCAGGCGTTGCTGGACGCGGGCTATGAGATTGCGGCGGTGTTCACCCATGCCGACGACCCCAAAGAAAAAACCTTTTTCGGCTCTGTGGCGCAGATGTGCGCCCGGCACGGCATTGCAGTGCATGCCCCCGAGGACCCGAATCACCCGCTATGGGTAGAGCGCATCGGCAAACTGGCGCCGGACTTCATTTTCTCCTTCTACTATCGCCAGCTGCTCGGCGATTCGCTGCTGGCCTGCGCGAAAAAAGCTGCGCTGAACCTGCATGGCTCGCTGCTTCCGCGTTATCGCGGACGCGCGCCGGCCAACTGGGTGCTGGTCAACGGCGAAAGTGAAACCGGCGTTACCCTGCATCAGATGGTCAAACGCGCGGATGCCGGGCCTATCGTCGCTCAGCAGCGGGTATCGATCAGTGCCACCGATACCGCCTTGACGCTGCATGGCAAATTGCGTGACGCCGCCGCTGACCTGCTTTGCGAAACACTGCCCCTGCTGGCCGCGCAAGGGCAACTGCCAGCTACGCCCCAGGATGAATCCCGTGCGACGTATTTCGGTAGGCGCACCCCGGCCGACGGTTTGATTGACTGGTCGCTGCCAGCCACTCAGCTCTATAACCTCATCCGCGCGGTAACACAGCCCTACCCTGGCGCGTTTTGCCCGGTCGGCGACAACAAGCTGATCGTCTGGGCTGCCAGCGTGGACACAAGCAGCAATGGCGAGGCGCCCGGCACGGTCATCAGTCACGAGCCATTGCGTATCGCCTGTGGCGAGGGCTCGCTGGTCATCACCGCAGGGCAACGCGGTGACAGCGGCTTGTACCTCAGTGGTGCACAACTGGCGCGCGAATTCGGGTTGGTAGCAGGCTCACAACTGCTCGACAAGACAAAGCGCCGGTCGGTTCGTCGTACCCGAGTGTTGATCCTCGGCGTCAACGGTTTCATCGGCAACCACCTGTCAGAGCGTCTACTGCAGGATGACCGTTACGAAATCTACGGCATGGATATCGGCTCGGACGCCATCGAGCGCCTGCGTGCCAAGCCGAACTTTCATTTCATCGAAGGTGACATCAGCATCCATACCGAATGGATCGAATACCACATCAAGAAATGCGATGTCGTGCTGCCGCTGGTGGCCATCGCAACGCCGATTGAATACACGCGCAATCCACTGCGGGTTTTCGAGCTGGATTTCGAAGAGAACCTGAAGATCGTCCGCTACTGCGTGAAGTACAACAAGCGCGTGATTTTCCCCTCCACGTCCGAAGTCTATGGCATGTGCCAGGACGCAAACTTCAACGAAGACACGTCAAACCTGGTCGTTGGCCCGATCAACAAGCAGCGCTGGATCTACTCGGTGTCCAAACAACTGCTGGACCGGGTGATCTGGGCCTATGGCCAGAAAGGCCTGCAATTCACCCTGTTTCGCCCATTCAACTGGATGGGGCCGCGTCTGGACCGCCTGGATTCGGCGCGCATTGGCAGTTCGCGGGCCATCACCCAACTGATCCTGCACCTGGTCGAAGGCACGCCCATTCGCCTGGTGGACGGCGGCGCCCAGAAGCGCTGTTTCACCGATGTCGTCGACGGCATCGAGGCGCTGGCGCGGATCATCGAAAACCGCGATGGGCGCTGTAACGGACAGATCATCAACATCGGCAACCCCGACAACGAAGCCAGCATCCGTCAATTGGGTGAAGAGCTGCTTCGCCAGTTTGAAGCCCATCCGTTGCGCGGCCATTTCCCGCCTTTCGCGGGCTTTCGTGAAGTCGAAAGCCAGTCTTTCTATGGCAAGGGCTACCAGGATGTCAGCCATCGCACGCCGAGCATCGACAACGCCAAAAAGCTGATTGGCTGGACGCCGGGTATCGAGCTGAGCGAAACCATCGGCAAAACCCTGGATTTCTTCCTGCGCGAAGCCATGGCTGAAAAAGCGGATCAGTGCTGATGCAGGCAGGCTTGAGAATCGATGTCGACACTTACCGGGGCACGCGTGAGGGCGTGCCCCGGCTGCTGGACATACTCGACGAAGCGCAGGTCAAGGCGACCTTCTTTTTCAGTGTCGGCCCCGACAATATGGGGCGCCATCTATGGCGCCTGGTAAGGCCCACGTTCTTCTGGAAGATGCTTCGCTCCAGGGCGGCGAGCCTGTATGGCTGGGATATTCTGCTGGCCGGTACCGCATGGCCGGGCAAACCGATCGGCCGGGACCTTGGCCCGCTGATGCGCCGCGCGCTGGATGCAGGTCACGAAATCGGCCTGCATGCCTGGGATCACCATGGCTGGCAAGCCAATGCCGGACACTGGAGCGACAGACAGTTGACCGCCCAGATACACCGTGGGGTCGATTGCCTGAGCGACATCCTCAGCCATCCGGTGGTCTGCTCCGCAGCGGCAGGCTGGCGCGCCGACCAGCGCGTCGTGCAGGCCAAAGAGGCGTTTGGCTTTCGCTACAACAGCGACTGCCGTGGCGCCAGCCTGTTTCGCCCGCTGCTGGCCGACGGTAGCCCCGGTACCGCTCAGATTCCAGTGAACCTGCCGACCTTCGATGAGGTGATCGGCGCGCACCTCAAGCCGGATGCGTTCAACGACTACATTCTCGGCCGCTTCGCCGCACGACGGCTCAATGTCTACACCCTTCACGCCGAAGTGGAAGGGATCATCATGGCCGACGGTTTCAGGCAACTGTTAAAGCGGGCCAATACCCAAGGCATCCACTTCGCGCCGTTGGGTCATCTGCTGCCCGATGCTATCGAACGGTTGCCTTCCGGGCATATCGTTCGCGGCCACCTGCCTGGCCGCGAAGGCTGGCTGGGGGTGCAGCAGTGATGCACGTCAGGCATCGTCATCTTGCACTGCTGTTATTGGCGTTCGTGCTGGCTTATCTGCTGCCGCTGGGCTTTCACGGCCTGTGGATTCCCGATGAAACCCGCTATGCGCAGATCAGCCAGGAAATGCTCCACAGCGGTAACTGGATCGCGCCGCACTTCATGGGGCTGCGTTACTTCGAAAAACCGGCTGCCGGTTACTGGCTGATTGCACTGGGGCAGCAGGTCTTTGGCGAGAACCTGTTCGGCGTGCGCATTGTGTCGGCACTGGCCAGCGGCTTGAGCGTGCTGCTGGCCTATCTGCTGGCCGGCAAGATCTGGAACGACCCGCGCAAGCAGTTCGCCAGCGCCTTGCTGTTCATGAGCTTCGGCTTTGTCGCCGGCCAGGCCGGTTACACCAATCTTGATCCGCAATTCACCCTCTGGACCAACGTGACACTGCTGGCATTCTGGTACGCCGTGCACAGCGTCGGTCGAGCGCGTCTGGCGGCATGGGCGTTAGTCGGCGTGGCCTGCGCAATGGGCTTCATGACCAAGGGCTTTCTCGCCTGGGCACTGCCCGTCATCATCGCCCTGCCCTATATGCTGTGCCAGCGACGCCTGGGCGAGCTGCTCAGATTCGGCCCGCTCGCGGTACTGATTGCCGTTGCCGTCTGCCTGCCGTGGGCGCTGGCGATCCACCAGCAAGAACCCGACTACTGGCGTTACTTCTTCTGGCACGAGCATATTCGCCGCTTTGCCGGGGACAATGCCCAGCATGCCCAGCCCTGGTGGTTCTATATACCGCTGCTGGTGGCGGCCTGTGTGCCGTGGGCGCTGCTGCTGCCGGTAACACTGAAACAGGCATGGCAAGAAAAAAGCCGCCCTGACATTGCCTTTTTGCTGCTGTGGCTGCTGCTGCCGCTGGCGTTTTTGAGCCTGAGCAAAGGCAAATTGCCGACCTACATACTGCCGTGCCTGCTGCCGTTGGCGCTGCTGATGGCCAACACTCTGGTCGAGCGCCTTGATCTAGGCCACAGCACAGCGTTGCGCGCGAACGGAATATTCAACGCGACCGTCACTTTTCTTGGGCTTGTGGCGTTGATCTACCTGCAACTCAAGCAGCCCGTCTACGAAAACGAACCGATGCATCTGTCACTGGCGGTCATCGTGCTTCTCGGATGGACACTCGCCAACGCCCTGCAAGGCTTGCGCCCCCTGACCTTTTGGGCCACGCCGGCGCTGGGCAGTTGGCTGCTGATTGCATTGCTGCCCGCAGCACTGCCGAACGATGTGATCAACAACAAGACTCCCGACCCTTTCGTGGTCAGGCACCAGGCCGAACTGGCGGACTGCACGCATCTGCTGAGCAACGACCTGGGCGCTGCCTCAGCATTGGCGTGGCGCCTGAAACGGCCTGATGTTGCACTGTTCAACACCTGGGGCGAGCTGGAATACGGCCTGGGCTATCCGGATGTGCAGGGTCGAGAAGTCCGCCTGCAGGACATCGATGCCTGGATGAAGAACGCCCGCAGCCAAGGCCGGGTCGGCGTCATCATGCGCGGCAAGAGCGATGAGGAACTGAAAGAGCTCGAAAGTCTTCCCAAGGATGGTCAGCGCTATGACGAAGGCAACCTGGCCATCCTCATTTACGAGAAGTCGGCATCGTGACCTGGCTGATGCTGGCAAGCGCATGCCTGCTGACCTGCCTGGGCCAGATCGCACAGAAGTACGCGGTACAAGACTGGCGCGGAGCATTTCCCGGCGCGTTTGCAGCGCTGCGCTCGATATGGCTGTGGCTGGCGCTGGCCTGCCTTGGGTCGGGCCTGCTGGTCTGGCTGCTGGTGTTGCAACGCCTGGACGTCGGCATCGCCTATCCGATGCTGGGTGTTAACTTCGTACTGATCACGCTGGCAGGTCGCTATCTGTTCAACGAACCGGTTGACGCACAGCACTGGCTGGGTATCGCGCTGATTCTTGTCGGGGTATTTCAACTGGGGCGTCAGGCGTGACCCGCTGCCGGGCAACCCTGTGCGCCATGGCCAGTGTGGCGCTGGTCAGCGCGGCACAGCTGGGTATGCGCTGGAGCATGAGCCGCCTGCCCTCGCCCGCTCAATGGCTCGAACTGCACAATTCGACGCAGCTCGATCTCAGTGCCCTGATGGTCGTCTGCGCCTCGATCACTGCTTATGCGCTCTCCATGCTTTTCTGGTTGCTGGCCCTTCGGGTCTTGCCCCTGAGCCGTGCTTATTCGCTGCTCAGCATCAGCTACGCGCTGGTTTATACGCTCGCCGCAGCACTGCCGTTTTTCCACGAGACATTCACGGTATCGAAAACTGTGGGTGTCACCCTGATCGTGGCAGGTGTCTTGATCATCAACCTTCGGCGCGTCCCCCGGCCATCACCTCAGGATCTTCCCCATGAAAATCAGCGTTTTCGGTAGCGGATATGTCGGCCTGGTACAAGCGACCGTGCTTGCCGAAGTCGGCCACGATGTGGTCTGCATGGACATTGATCAGGCCAAGATCGACCAATTGCGTCAGGGCCAGGTGCATATCTACGAGCCTGGCCTGGCCAACTTGGTGCGTGAAAACCTGGACCAGCAGCGTCTGTGCTTTACCACCGACGAGCAGATGGCAGTGGAACATGCCGAGGTCCTGTTCATCGCGGTCGGCACGCCCTCCCGTGCCGATGGTTCGGCTGACCTGAGCGGCTTTTTCGCAGTGGGCGAAGCCATCGCCCGGCATCGACGCGAACCACTGATCATCGTCGAGAAATCCACCGTGCCGGTCGGCAGTGGCGACGCCTTGCGCAGCCACATCGACAAGGCGCTGCGTCAGGCGGGCCGGCTGTTGCAGTTCGATATCGTCTCCAATCCGGAATTTCTCAAGGAGGGCTCGGCGGTCAACGATTGCCGGCGCCCGGACCGTATTGTCATCGGCTGCGAAAATGAAGCCGTGCGCAACGTCATGCGCGAGCTGTATGCGCCGTTCAACCGCAATCATGAGCGGATCATGTTCATGGACCTGCGCAGCGCCGAACTGACCAAGTACGCCGCCAACTGCATGCTGGCGACCAAGATCAGCTTCATCAACCAGATCGCCGAACTGGCCGAGCACCTGGGCGCGGATGTCGAGTCGGTGCGGCTGGGCATCGGTGCCGACTCACGGATCGGTTACGACTTCATCTACCCCGGTTGCGGTTACGGTGGTTCATGCTTCGGCAAGGACATCCGCGCGTTGATTCACAGCGCCCGGGAGGCCCATTGCTCCAACGATCTGCTGTCGGTGGTCGAGGCGATCAACGAACGGCAGAAGAACAAACTGTTCGAGCGGGTCAACGCGTTCTATCAGGGCGACCTGCGTGGCAAGACCTTTGCCCTGTGGGGCCTGGCGTTCAAGCCCAACACCGACGACATGCGCGATGCCCCCAGCCGCGTACTCATGGAAGCGTTGTGGGAGGCTGGCGCCAGCGTGCGCGCGTTCGACCCCGAGGCCATGCAGGAAACCCAGCGCCTCTATGGCCATCGCAAGGACCTGATTCTCATGGGCACGCCGGAGTCCGCGCTCAACGAGGCCGATGCATTGATCGTCTGCACCGAATGGCAACAGTTCAAAGCTCCGGATTTCGAGTTGATCCAGCAACGGCTGAACGCCCCGGTCATCTTCGACGGGCGCAATCTGTACGACACTGAACGACTGGCAAAACGCGGCTTCCACTACTTCCCCATCGGCCGTGGCGAATCGTGCGACCTGCCAATCCCGCAAAAACAGTGGACGGCCTGTAACCCGCTTGTCAGCAGCCAGGCTGTGTAACGGCCCTGCTCCGGTGACCGTCAGTTGCCGACAGCCACCGGAGCCTGGCTGACGAAATAGTAGATACGCTCACCGACCTTGACGCTGTCGATCACTCGCAGGGGTGGTTCGGGAGGCTGCAGGCTTTCCATGATCGCCACATTGCCGTCGGCACGGGTCAAAAAGGCGCTCAATTCAGCACTGGACGTGAACGTGTCCAGTAAGCTCTGGCTGTAGAACACGCTGGCGCCTGCCAGCCGTTCACTGGGCTGAAACAAGACAACATGCCGCCCCTGGACCTGCAGAGCATGAACCTTGTCGGTCAGCGGCAGGAACGACAACTGCCGATCCGCTCGCGGTTCCAGCCATAGGGCTGCGCTGAGATACCCCGCCACAATCAAAACGGCAGCGGCAACCGTCATCGCTCTTGCGTTTCGTACAACGAACGCCGCATACGGAGAGCGCTGCGAGCGCGCCTTGAGTCGCTCGCCCAACACAAAGGTATATTCCGCCGCAATGACCGCCGCCGCAGGGGCCAGTGACATCAGATAAACCATGCGTTTACTCGAGGCCAGCGACAACAGCAGGAACTGCGCGATCAGCCACAGGCTGAAAAACAGCAGGTAACGGTTGGCCAGCAGCTGTTTGCGGAAATGCCACAGCCCCAGATAGACGAGCACATTCCACGGCAAAAACGCTTCAGGCAGTTTGGTCAGATAGTAATGCACGGGCTCGTAATGCCCCGCCTCTTCGAACGAACCACTGAAGCGTCCGACACTGTTGGTCCAGAGCACGTCCTTCAACGACTGCGTACCGCCCTGCCCGTATAGAAAGCACAGCCATACCAATAAAGGCACCAAAGCCAGGACGGTGAACATCGCCGGGCGTAGCCAGTGGGAGAGAACAATGCGTTTGCTCTGCACCGACTCGCACACCAGCCAGGCGAAAATGACCACACCCGGCATCGCGAGGCCCAGCACGCCCTTGCTCAGGGTTGCCAGCGCAATCCCCAATACGAAGAGCAACCAGGCCCCTGCAGAAGATCCGTCGCTGCGCAGACGCTGACTGGCGTGAAAGAACCCCAGTAGCGCCATGCTCACACCCAGCGCCAGCAACGCGTCCTCGCCCACCTGTCGCGAATTGCTCCAGAAACTGGCCTGGGTCGCCAGCATGAATGCAGCCACCCACGCTATGGAGGCAGGTCGCCCGAAACGCCACAGCATGCTGTAAAGCAGCAACACGCTGAACAACCCTGCACAGGCGGATGCGAGCCTGACCGCCCAGGGAGTCGCGCCGAACACCCCGATGAACGCGGCGTCGAGCCAGACACTCATCGGCGGCTTTTCCAGAAACGGTTGATCGTTCAGTTTCGGGGTAACCCAGTTGCCGCTCAGGTGCATTTCCATGGCAATGCCGGCCACGCGGGGTTCTGTCGAGTTTTGTAATTGGTGATTGCCCAACGCGAGGAAAAACAGCATTGCACCCAGCATCAACAGCAACGGTGAAAGCACACGAGAATTCATCAAGGTAGGTACCGGGTTGACGGGGGGGCAAGCAAACAAGCGAGTCGGTCTGGCAAAGTATAAGTCGCCAATTGTTGAAGAATTGTTAACCGGCGGCACACCAGGCAGCCACTCAACGCTTGTTCAAAAGCTCGGCAAAAAGTCAGCCGTGAACGCCTGACTTGGCGCAGATCCCCCGTAGCCCAGGACGCATCCGACATGCAGAATGCGACCGGTGATCGGGCCCAATAAATCTCTTCGCAGGTCTACTAATCTTACAGATAAGCCAGCCTGATGCAGGTCATGCCTAAGCGTGACATGGCCGTGTTGGTCAATCCTGTATTAACCGCGAACTTTTAGTTCAGAAATAGTTATAGGGCAAGCAAAATACAGACGGCGCAAGGGATGCGCCGACACAAGCAACAGGGAGAGTTATGAAAACAATGCCGGCTTTCACGTACGTGTTTTTCTTGGGTTTTTTCCATTCAAACGCCTTCTCTACAGAGATGAATCCTTATGAGCAGATCATCAGCACTGCGCAAGGTGAGCAGGTCTGTTTAACCCTCGACAGTGATTTAAGTTCTGTCTCACTGCAGAAGTGTGTCAACACCGATTATCAACAATGGATCTTTGTGTCATCAGGGCCCATGCTGTACCTAAAAAACAAGGCGTTAGGCGGGTCAACGCAGGCAATGTGTTTGTCGGCGTCGAACCCAAGTCACGTCAGCATGAAAACCTGTGCCAGCGCCGACAGCAACGACTATCAATCCTTGCGACTCTGGAGCAGAGACGGTGACCATACCAGCCTGTTATCAAATAAATACATCAAGGATTTAGGGTTTGATAACTACCTGCTCAGTAATGAAAGCGAGCAGTTGGTATTTGGCCCTGCAGAGGGAGCCTCATCACAATGGACAATCACCCAACCTCTTTACGAAGAAATCATCAGCACAGTGAATGGCCCGGACGCCTGTTTAACATTGGCGGGTGACATGACCAGTGTGGTACTGCAAAAGTGCCTGGGGAGGGACAGTCAGCAATGGACTTTTACGCCCAAGGAAAAAAGGCTTTATGTAAAAAACAAACTGCTGTCCACATCAGCACAAGAAATGTGTTTGTTTGCGGCGAATGCAAACAGCGTAAAAATGGCCGCGTGTGCCAGCGCGGGCAGTCATGACTATCAGTCCAGGCGACTGTGGAACCGGGACGGCAACACCCCCAGTCAGCTGTCAAACAAATATATCAGTGACCTGGGAATGGCTAACTACCTACAAATCAATGCCAGCGAACAGTTGATATTTGGTGGCAAAGAACAAGGCTCGGCGAGCTGGAGTATCGCCAAGCGTTACGGTTACATCAGGAACGTTGAAAAAGGGCAGGAAACGTGCCTCGCTTTGTCTGCAGATGAAGTCAGCGTCGAGTTTTCGCCCTGTAAAAGTGTGCCCGGACAAGACTGGCGAATGTCCGTCATCGTACCGGGGTATGACAAATTGACCAATCGCGCGCTGCTGGACAGGGATACAGAAAAGTGCTTTGGGTCAAATAGCAAAATGATCAACTGCCAGGGTACCGGGTATACCTCGGAGCGTTCCTGGAGTTACAACAGGAACTTCATTCCCCTCATAGAAGGGTTTGTACTGGCTAATAAATATCGCAACGACCTTGTCGGTCCCAACGAAGTTCTGGGCTTTGCAGGTAACACCATCCAGATGGTACCGGAGTCACGGTCGAAGGCAGTGACATGGAACTTTGAATTGGCAGTACCTAAAATCCCCAGACGCCCCATCGTAGGCGATAGAAAAGTTCTCCTGCTGCACACCCGATACAGTGACAAGCCAGAAACCGACTTCGAGGCCACCAGGGCGGCCTTCTTCGGAGCGCCTGGTGATAACAAATCATTTGTCAACGCGGTCTCTTTTTCTTCCGGCGATCATCTGAAGTTCATCGGGGATGCGGTGACCGGTCTAGACCTGGGCCCAAGACCTTCAGGTTGCCCGGCCACTGAACTGAGGAACAAAGCGATAGAACTCGCACGCGACAAGGGAACTGACAGGGATAATTACGATTATGTCGCCGTTGAGATTCCTTCTACTTCGTGCTCCTGGGGTGGGCTTGCTGAAATGCCGGGCTGGTGGGCCATGGGAAATAATTCGGGCCACAAGCCATGGATGTGGCAACACGAATTCGGTCATAGCTTCGGCGGACCTCATGCGACCTCGCTGGAGCGCTGCCCTTACAATAATCGGGAAGTTGTGCAAATCGGCGGCAGTGGGTGCGCAGTCACTAATAGCGCTGACCCTTCGGATACCCTGAATGGTGGAGGGTCACGTCTTTACCCCATTCCTTATTTGTACTACGCGGGCTGGCTCACTGATGACCAATTTCCTGAAGTGATGAAAAATGGCACCTATAACATTGCACCCTTGTTCAGAGCGGCGGATCCCAAAGTGGTCAAAGGCTTACGCCTGTTTCGTAGCGATGGCAGTTATCTCACGCTGGAATTCCGCAAGCCTTCACCCGGCTTTGAAAACTGGCCAACTGACAATCCATTTGTCAATGGTGTGATTGTGAGAATCGCTCGTTTTAATGGCAACTCCGTCTCCAACACGCTCGTAGACACAACGCCATCAGGCATACATGGCATGAATGACGCTCCGTTGCGGCAAGGTGGGTCGGCAGACGATGTTTTATCCGGGAAGCGAATCAGAGTGATCCATGCCGATGACACGGGGGCTACCGTTGAAATCACCGATATTCCTGGTAGCTCTTTGGCAGAACGCTTGCTCTTTGAACGCTCTTTTATTGAGCAGACTGCAGGACAGGATGATGAGGTGGTGGAAGATTGAGGATGTGCCGAAAGGTAACCTCAATCAAAAAATGTCGACTGCATCAGTATCAACTGCACGCCATCAATCACCTGCATCATGAATAAAAACGGGGAGCGATCAACGCTCCCCGTCTGGTGCTTCAGTTCAAGTCTTATTGCAGTGAATCAGACCGCAGCAACAACCTTGGCTGGCGGCTGAGTACGACGACCCAGTACACCTGCACCCGCCGCTACCAGACCCGAGATCACCAGCGTGATCAGCAGAATCCAGGCACCTTGCGAAACACGCTTGGCGGTCACTTCAGCCGCTTCGCGGGCTTTCTGTTCGGCCTGAGCTTTCAGTTCCTGATACTTGGCATAAGCCTGACGGTAGCTGGCCTGAGCCTGATCAACGATCTGATTGGCTTCGGCATCAGTCTTGTTGCCACGCGCCTTGATCAGATTGACCAGCGCCTGACGGTCAGCGGCATCCCATGCCTGGTCGCCTTTGGCTTTGATGCGATCCATCAGGCCGCTCAATTGCTGGTCGGCTTGCTGAGGATTCTGTGCGCTCTGCTTGGCAGTGTTCTGCGCGTCTTGCTGAGTCGCCTGAGCTTCCTGCTTGACGTTATCCGGATTCAGTTCGGGCTTGCCGGTCTGACGCATGGCTGTTTCAATCTCGCCCTGAATATCGTCCAGATTGAAATCAATGCCCTGAGCGCGCAATTGATCCTGAATCTTGCTGCCAACGGCCGGAGCCACCTGTGCGATACCGCTGCCCAGTGCCGACATGCCGCTGCCCGCCAGGTTAAGGCCGCCGCGCACCACGCCAGTCACTGCGCTGGAGACCAGATAAACCGTGATCAGCGAGACGCTCGCCCATACCAGCAAGCCATGAAATGCACCTTCACGCTGCGCCAGACGTCCAGCGGCCCAGCCGCCGACGAACAGGGAAATCACCGAGCTGATCACCACCCAGATACCTGCACCCGTACCAATGCCGGACAACGGATTGGCTTCCTGCATGGGATCGATACTGGCACTTCCGATTGCCGTACCCAACAGGTTCAGCAACAGCGAAACAACCATGGCCAGAACAACACCGGCCAGAATCGCACTCCAGGAGATTCGTTTAAGCAGCGGAGCCGCTGCATGAGTTTCGTGGTACACGGGGGCACCTGGGGCGATACGGTCGTCGCGAATCATAGTCATAGTCCTTTGAGTCATTGGCAGTAAACGCACACATGTGTGGCGTACCCATCAATGACCCGAGCGACGTTCAAGAAGTTTAAAATTTTTATAGACTTTTTTTCAGGCTTGAAAAAGCACAATAGAACTGTATTGATAGTGACGCACATCAAAGGAACGTTACCTGCGCGCCATGCTCCAAGCGAGTTACAAACGTTCAGTTTTATTAGGTTGTTTGCTATAACTATTAGCAGTTGTCTGATGTCCGTTAATAACAGACGGGCATTAACCGGCTGTCCGCCTTTTTGAATACCGACACTCACTGGATATACCCAACCTTACAAGGGTGTGCGCAGGTATCGTAATAAAGACAGCGCCAAACAGCATGAAGGCCCGACTGAGAACAGGCAGGCCTTCATGTGTTCATTGTCAGTATCGTCAGGCGATACCGTTCGGCCCGTCGAGGACCTGCCTGACCTTCCTGGCGAGGTCCTGCGGCATACAGGGCTTGGACACCACTTCAAACTCGGAGCCGCCAATGTCGGTTCGCTCGATCGAGCTCTCAGCGTAGCCGGTGGTCAACAGCACCTTGACCTTCGGGTACCTGCGCCTCACTTCACGCGCGAGCATCACACCATTCATGCCGCCCGGCATGATCAGGTCAGTGAACAGCAAATCATACATGCTGCCGGCCTCGAAGCGCTTGAGTGCCTCACGGGCATTGAGGACGATTTCCGACACATAGCCGTAATCATCCAGCACCATCTTCGCCAGCTCGGCCACGTCAGGACGGTCTTCCACGATCAGAATCCGCTCGGAGCTGCCAACGCGCCTTTCCGAGGCTTTCGGCGGATCGTTTTTGCTCAGCACCGCTTCGTCTACAGGAAAATACAGGCGCAGCGTGGTGCCGACACCTTCTTCGGTATAAATACGCGCAGCACCACCCGACTGTTTGGCAAAGCCATAGACCATCGAAAGACCGAGCCCGGAGCCCTTGCCTTCTTCTTTGGTAGTAAAGAACGGGTCCATTACCCGATCACGGATACTCGCGGGCATGCCGATGCCGTTGTCCGTCACCGCAATAGAGACATAACGGCCGGGTAACAGACCGTCGTAAGACATATTGGCCAACTCGTCGACGACCAGATTGCGGGTTTCAATAAATATCTTCGGGTCGGGCCTGCCAATCAGTGCATCGCGCGAATTGATGAAAATATTAAGAAGGGCAACTTCTGCCTGGGTCGGATCGATACGGCAGTTCTTCAGTGCCGGATCCAGATCGGTTTCGATAACCACTTCCGGACCGAACGTACGCTCGATCAGCGGTTCTGTCGTGGAAACCAGGCCATTGAGATTGAGCACTCGCCCCTGCAGTTTCTGTTTGCGGGCAAATGCCAGCAGTTGCTTGGTCAGTGTACTGGCGCGCTCGACGGCAGACTTGGCGTGATGAACACTGCGCTGGACACGCTGCACATCAATGGTGGGTTTCTCTGCCGCACTGCCGATCAGATCGATGTAACCGCCCATCACTTGCAGCAGGTTATTGAAGTCGTGCGCGATGCCACCGGTAAGCTGACCCAAGGCCTCCATCTTTTGAGCCTGACGCAATGCTTCTTCGGCATCTCGACGGCGACTGATGTCCAGTTGCGAGGCAAAGAAATAAATCAGGTCGCCCGCGTCGTTATAGACCGGGGAAATAAACAGCGCATTCCAGAACGATGAGCCGTCCTTACGATAGTTGAGAATTTCAGTGGAGATATCGACGCGCTCTTCGATTGCATCGCGAATCGACTGCACCGCTGCCCGGTCAGTGTCCGGCCCTTGAAGAAACCGGCAGTTGCTACCGATGATTTCCTTAGACGAATAGCCGGTCATTTCCAGAAATGCCTGGTTGGCAAAAATGATGGGGTTGTCCGGGCGATTGGGGTCCGTCACGATCATCGGCATCCGAGTCGTTTCTACGGCCGCGAAAAAGATATCTTTCCCCTGATGCTTGATATCTCCCGTCGCCGCATTGTCGACCCGGGCTTTATTTTCCGACACTCCAGAAACTCCACGACTGTTTATTGGGCTATTGCGCCTGCTCTCTAATGGCTAGGACTGGTGAAGCCTCAAAGGGTTCTCACTGAGCAGACGAAAATCAAATTATATTCACTTAGGGCATTGAACAGGCTCGAATTATCCCCCGGCGTCGCCTGTTCACTCACCCGATTAGTGACGCCTGTCACACATCAGGCATCGAACACCTGTCCCTTTTTTCAGAGCACGCAGGGCCTGCTGTTGACGCCGGCCGTGAACCACAAGGCGTATGCACTTGCAGTACTACCCACCGTTTCTGCTTTCCCCCCTGGCGCTGACGCTGCAACTGTTCGGTTTCAGTACAGCTCTTGCTTTTGCCTGCGTCGCCGAGGCTGATGTTGTCAGTCTGTCCAGCATCGAAGTTGACGGCTCGAGTACCGACAGCCCGGCGCAAATCGCTCGCGACGCGTTACGGGAAGTTCCGGGCGGCACCAACGTCGTCGATATGAGCACCGTCGAGCAAGGACGGGTCGCCAATAATGAAGACGTATTCAAGTACCAGCCCGGTATATACGCCAAGGCCGCCAACAGTGAGGGGGCAAAAATCTCGATTCGCGGCTCGGGCCTGAATCGGGCGCCCGGCGCGCACGCCTCCGGGCTGTTCGAAATGCTCGATGGCTTGCCGCTGACCGGCCCCGGCGGCACGCCCTACGAGCTCAAGGAACCGTTATGGCTGAGCCATGTGGAAGTGCGACGCGGTGCCAATGGCTTTGAGCTGGGTTCGCTGGCGCTGGGTGGCGCGGTCAACTATGTCACCCACACCGGTTATGACGCACCCAGGCTGCAGTTGCGCTATGAAGCAGGAAGCCACGGCTACTCGAAACGGCAGATCAGCTCGGGCCAGGTACTGGGCGATCTGGACTATTACGTCAGTCTGACCGATTCAGGCTACAACGGCTTCCAGGACCAGAGTGCAGGCGGCAGCCAGGGCATCGCAGCCAACGTCGGTTACCGTTTCAACCCGAACCTGGAAACCCGCTTCTTCTTTCGTTACCGGGAAACCGACAACGACTCGCCGGGCAGGCTGACCCGCGAGCAGATCCGCCATGATCCGCAGGCGGCCAATGCGCTCAACCGTGCGCGCGACTCAAAACGACTGCAACCGGGCAGCACCTGGCTCGGCAACAAGACCACTGTCTACCTGGATGACAGCTCACGCCTGGAAACGGGGCTGGTCTATCACGATTACCCCATGGACCTGCGCGAGGGCACCAATCGCCTGAAAGTCGCTTACACCGATATCAGCGGCACGCTCAATTACATACGTCAGGACACCGTATTCGGCCGTCAGAGCATTACCACGCTGGGACTGCGAACCAGCAAGGGGCTGCCCAACAACGGCGCATCGGAATTCGTCCGCGTGCCTGCCGGCAACACCGCAGGCTATGCGCCGGGGACCAGAACCCGGGATTACAGCTATCTGGGCTCGGACAGCGTGCTGCACCTGAGCAATGATCTGGAGCTGTTACCGGACCTGTGGCTGACAACGGGTGTTGCCGCCCTCTATACCCGTCGCGAAACCGAGGTCACCTACCCCGCCACCCAACAAGCCGTCAGCACTCATGCCTGGGACTATGCCACCCGGCTGGGCCTGCGCTACGACTTCACACCGCAGTTGCAGCTTTACGGCAATCTGAGTCGTTCGGTCGAGCCGCCCCACGCGTGGTCAATGATCTGGGGCTCCAACCGTTTCTTCCCTGCAGGCAGCGGTGCGGCCACCGGTCTGCAGAGTGTCGGCGTCAAACTTGAAAATCAGACCGCGACTACGCTGGAGCTCGGCGGCAAGGGTAACAGCGCAGCAGGCGACTGGACCGCAGGGTGGTATTACTCGCAGGTCAGGCATGAACTGCTCAGTGTCGAAACCCAGGCAGCCAGCGCGACAGGCTCGCAAGTCATTGCCGAGTCCAACGCCAGCCCGACCATCCACACCGGTATCGAACTCAGCCTGGACAGCCCGCTGTGGCAGGGAGGCACTGCGGGCAAGGTCGATTTGCGCCAGGCCTACACGTTCAGCGACTTCCACTACCGTAACGACGACCGCTTCGGCGACAACACGCTGCCGGGCATCCCCCGGCATTACTATCAGGCCGAGCTGCGCTACAGCCATCCTGTCGGTGTTTATGTGGCGCTGAATACCGAGCACGCGTCGAGGATCGCGGTCGATTACGCCAACTCGTTTTACGCCGATCAGTACACCTTGCTGGGCGCCACACTGGGCTATGCGTCACCCGGCGAGGACTGGCAGACCTGGCTGGACCTGCGCAACCTGACTAACCAGCGTTACGCCAGCACCGTGACACCCGGTTATGACGACAACGGCAAAGACATAGCGCGCTCGACACCCGGCGACGGGATGGGGATTTATGCGGGCATTTCCTGGAGCCTTCGTTAGGCGCAAGGCATTGTTGGCTGTCAGCGCCTAGAAGTTGGCCGGCGTGTTGGCGCTGATGATCTCGGCTTCGTCCTGGCCGATATTGCGGAAACGATGCGGCAAGGTGGTCGGGAAGTAATAGCCGTCCCCCGGACCGAGGATATTGACCTGCCCATCGATGGTCAGCTCCACGGTGCCGCGCGTCACCAGACCGCACTCCTCGCCTTCGCTGTGAACGATCGGCTCATCGCCCGAGTCGGCGCCCGGCGCGTACTGCTCACGCAGAAAGCGCATCTGCCGGCTCGGCAGGGTCGCGCCCACCAGCAGCAGGCGAGCACCGTTGCGCCCCAGGTCGGGTTGATCACCGGCTCGAAACACGTACTGATCCTGCCCGGGAGGCTGATCGAACGTGAAAAAATCCGCCAGCGTCATGGGAATCCCTTCAAGCAGCTTTTTCAGCGAGCTGATGGAAGGACTGACACGATTTTGTTCGATGAGGGAAATCGTGGCATTGGTCACACCACTGCGTCTGGCGAGCTCACGCTGTGACAGCTTGTAGCTTTCACGCACCAGTTTGAGTCGTGCTCCCGTATCCATAGTGGCCTTATGTGAAAGATATCCGGTGAATGAGGCAGCGCCCCGGCGCAATGGATCGTCCATTACCCGAAGCCCGTCAAGCCGGATATTAAATCACGTTTGCCCACAACACTCAGCAGCTCATCGCTCTAGCGGCTGCTGCGCGCATAGCTCTGGCAGGCCTCGCGAAAGGCCTTGAACAGGCTGAGCGACACAGGGTTGTCCATGAACTCCCATTCCGGGTACCACTGCACGCCCAGCACAAAGCCTGGCGCGCCGGGCATGGACACCGCTTCCACAAGGCCATCGGAGGCCAATGCTTCTGCGCGCAGGTCCGACGCCAGGCGGTCGATACCCTGGCTGTGCAGGCTGTTGACCTCGAACCCCGGCGCCAGCCCGAGCGAGTCGAGCAAACCGCCCATCTGCACCTGCACGGGATGCTTTGGCGCGTACTGCACCGCCAGCACCTCGCTCTGCGGCTCACGGTGATCCAGATAGCCAGGCAACTCCTGGACCCGCTGATGCAGGCTGCCGCCCAAGGCTACATTCAGCTCCTGAAAACCGCGGCAAATGCACAACACCGGCACGCCCTGAGCGATGGCAGCCCTGAGCAGCGGCAGTGTGGTGCGATCCCGGAATACATCATGAGCGGTGCCCTCCACGCTCGCCGGCCCATTGTAGTGACGTGGCTCGACGTTGGACGGCGAGCCGGTAAACAGCAGGCCATCCAGCGACGCGAGCAATTGCGCAGGCTTGGTGGGCACCTCGAGTGCAGGCAGAATCACCGGCATGCCCGCGAAGGCTGCAGCCTCGACGTACTTGTCGCCTGCGGTGTGAGAAGAATACTTGCCCAACTGCTGACGGCAGGCGGTAACACCGATCAAGGGAGGTCGCGACATAGCTTGAATCCTGTGTGAAATCTGAGTGGTCAGCGCCATTTGGACGCTATCCAGCGGGAATGAAACCAGTCTAGGATAGTCATCTGCGCAACAAACATAGGCGTTCAGGCAAAGGAACAATGCACCGATGCAATATGAAATCAGCCACGCCGACCTTTCACTGGTGCTCGCCCTGGTTCGCGGCCGCACATTGGCCCGTGCCGCCGATCTGTTGCAAGTTGATGTATCGACCGTATTCCGCTCAATCCGTCGCCTGGAAGCCGCGCTTGGCGCAGCGCTATTTGAAAAGAACCGGCGCGGATACATACCGACCGATACCGCGCAGGCCATGGCCGAGCAGGCCGAGCGCGCCGAACAGGCACTTGCCGCTGCGCGCATCGCTTTGCAACAGGGCGAACAAGTGGTCAGCGGTACGGTACGCCTGACCTGTACCGATGCGGTACTGCACAGTCTGCTGTTGCCAGCGCTGGCGGACTTCATGCCGCAGTACCCGGCCCTTACGCTGGAGCTGGCCACCTCCAATGCTTTTGCCAACCTCAGCCGTCGCGATGCCGACATCGCCCTGCGCCTGACCAATACGCCACCCGAGCACCTGATCGGGCGCTGCCTGGGCAGTGCCGACTACTTTGTCTGCGGCCGCCCCGAATACCGCGAGGCCTTGACGCAAAACCCGGCCTCGATCCCATGGATCAGCCCCGACGACTCGATGCCCGACCATACCTCGGTGATCTGGCGCAAACAGGCCTTTCCGGGGGTACTACCGAGCTACCGCTGCAGCAACATGTCGGCTGTCTCGCAGTTGGTCGCTGCCGGCCTGGGCGTCGCGGCGCTGACCGGTTTCACGGTCGAGGGCCTTGGAGCGGTCGAACGCCTGAGTGGCCCGCTGGAAGGATGCCGCACCGACCTGTGGCTGCTGACCCGCCCCGACTGTCGCGCATTGCGTTCCGTGCAGACCCTGCTGGAAGCCCTCGCGCCGCGCCTGCGCGCAGCGTTGCAGGTATCCAGCCCCGGTTGATCAGCCTCTGTGGATCCATTAAATAATAGTTAACTAAATTAATCATTGGATTAATCGCGATCCTGTGGCATTAATAATCGCAAGGAAACAACTTGATTCATTCTGTGGATCCATAAGACCAATAATCGAACCGTGGAGAACCATCATGCACCCGAAAAATGCGTGGTACGTCGCTTGCACAGCGGATGAAGTCGCCGACAAGCCTATGGGCCGGCAGATCTGCAACGAAAAGATGGTGTTCTATCGCGACCAGAACCAGCAGGTCGTTGCCGTCGAAGACTTCTGCCCGCATCGCGGCGCCCCGCTCTCGCTGGGCTATGTCGAGAACGGCCAGCTGGTGTGTGGTTACCACGGGTTGGTCATGGGCGGCGACGGCAAAACTGTTTCGATGCCCGGCCAGCGTGTTCGAGGCTTCCCTTGCAACAAGACCTTCGCGGCGGTCGAGCGCTACGGCTTCATCTGGGTCTGGCCAGGTGACCGGGAAAAAGCCGACCCGGCGCTCATTCATCATCTGGAGTGGGCCGTAAGCGACGAATGGGCCTACGGCGGCGGGCTGTTTCATATCCAGTGCGACTACCGCCTGATGATCGACAACCTGATGGACCTCACCCACGAAACCTACGTGCATGCTTCCAGCATCGGCCAGAAGGAAATCGACGAGGCCGCGCCTGTCACGACGGTCGAAGGCGAAGAAGTGGTCACCGCCCGGCACATGGAAAACATCATGCCGCCGCCGTTCTGGCAAATGGCACTGCGTGGCAACAACCTGGCCGACGACGTGCCGGTTGATCGCTGGCAGATCTGCCGCTTCACGCCGCCCAGTCATGTGCTGATCGAAGTCGGCGTCGCCCATGCGGGCAAAGGCGGCTATAACGCGCCTAAAGAGTTCAAGGCGTCGAGCATCGTCGTCGACTTCATCACCCCCGAGACCGACACGTCCATCTGGTACTTCTGGGGCATGGCGCGCAACTTCAATCCGGCCGACGAAGCGCTGACCGCCAGCATCCGTGAAGGCCAGGGCAAGATCTTCACCGAAGACCTGGAAATGCTTGAGCGCCAGCAACAGAACCTGCTCAAGCACCCGCATCGCAACCTGCTCAAGCTCAATATCGACGCCGGTGGCGTGCAGTCACGCAAGATTCTGGAGCGGCTGATCGCTGCCGAGCAGGCCGGTCCCGGCGAGCAGATTCCCGTGATGGCAACAAAATGACCGGCCATTGCCCGTCGAAACACCAAGACAACAATCAGAAGTGACCCATGCCGCGGTCACCCGAGGACCTACCATGATCGACGTGACGGTGTTATCACGTAACGATGAAGCGCTGGATATCTGCAGCTTTGAACTGGTGCGAGCAGACGGAGCGCTGTTGCCGCCGTTCACCGCAGGCGCGCACATTGACGTGCACCTGCCGGACGGGCTGATCCGCCAGTACTCGCTGTGCAATGCCCCGAACGAGCGTCACCGCTACCTGATCGGCGTCCTCAACGACCCGGCTTCGCGTGGTGGCTCGCGCAGCCTGCATCAACAGATTCAGACTGGCGCACCGTTGCGTATCAGCGAACCGCGCAACCTGTTCCCGCTGGCTGAAAACAGCCGACGCACGCTGCTGTTCGCCGGCGGTATCGGCATCACGCCGATCCTGTGCATGGCCGAACAGCTTACGCTGGAGGCTGCCGATTTCGAGCTGCATTACTGCGTGCGTTCCGCCGAGCGCGGCGCCTTTATCGAGCGCCTGAAGCATTCAGCATTTGCCGAGCGCATCACGCTGCACTTCGATGAACAGCCGGGCACCGCGCTGAACGCTGCCAAAGTGCTCGCCAACCCACAGACAGATACCCATCTGTACGTGTGCGGGCCAGGCGGTTTCATGCAATACATCCTCGACAGCGCGCGGGCCGCTGGCTGGTCCGAGGACACTCTGCACCGCGAGTACTTTTCCGCAGAGCCGGTAGACACCAGCAACGACGGCAGTTTTTCGATCGAGATCGCCAGTACCGGCCAGGTCATTGCCATTCCGGCCAACAAGACGGTCGCTCAGGTGCTCGAAAGCCACGGTATCGATATTCCGCTGTCGTGTGAGCAAGGTGTCTGTGGCACCTGCCTGACGCGGGTGTTGAAAGGCATTCCGGATCATCGCGATCTGTTTCTGACCGAAGACGAGCAGGCGCTCAACGATCAGTTCACGCCCTGCTGCTCACGTTCGAAGACGCCCGTGCTGGTGCTCGACATCTGATCAGTCCGGGCGCTGAATGACCTTCATGCGCTCGTTCTGCCCGGCGCCGAAGATTTCCGCATAGCGCAAGGTGGCGTTGGCATGCTCGCGCATGATGGCCTCGGCGCGAGCGCCCTGCCCGTTGACCAGCGCATCCACCACGGCGTGATGCTGCATGTGGGCGAAATTGAACCGCCGGTATTCGCGAATCAGGTTGTCGCGATCCACGGCCAGCGCGGTTACCGAGGCAAAAGGCAGGTGGTCGTTGCGCGACAGTGCATCGGCAATCGCGCGATTGCCGCTGCCCTCGACGATCACGCGATGCAGACGCATGTTCATGTCGTGATAGACCTCCAGGTCATCTTCAGTGACATGGCCTTTTTCGAACAGCGCATCACCCTGCACCAGACAGGCCTCAAGCTCGTCGCGCGCCTCCTGGGTCACGCCGCGCTCGGCCATTTGCCGCGCCGCAAGCCCCTCAAGGACGCCGCGGACATCCACCGCGCCGGCGATTTCCATCGGGGTGATCGAGCGCACCTGAAAACCACGCCCGCCAAACGGCACCAGCAGCCCCTCCTGCTCCAGCGTACGAAACGCCATGCGCACCGGCATGCGCGAAACGCCGAACAGCTCGGCGGTCGGCACCTCCATCAGGCGCTCTCCGGCAGCCAGCTCGCCTGATGCAATCATCTTGCGCAACGCAACAAGGACGGTCTGCCCGGGTTTGCTCATCAAAAGGCTTCCGTGGGGATCAAAAAAGGCATCTTACCCCACGCGCGCCCGAGTGAATCGCCCACATGCAATCGATCAGAGGGGGCACGAGGCGGCGTAACCGAAGGTGCGCTCTTCATCGGGTATTTCAATCCACGCCAGCGTCTCTGCAAAACTGATCGGCGGGCTGTAGAAGTAACCCTGCACCATCGTGCAACCCAGGGTGGTCAGTGCATTCAACTCATCCTGCGTTTCGACGCCTTCGATCACGCAGCCCAGGGACATGTCCAGACTCAAGGCAACCAGCGATTTGACGATCTTGTAGCTGGCCGGGTTGTGATGCACGCCGGTGACAAAGCTGCGGTCGATCTTCAGCTTGGTCAGCGCCAGCGCGTGCAATTGACTGAGGCTGGAGAAACCGGTGCCGAAGTCATCCAGCGAGATGCCGCAACCCAGCTTGCGGAACTGGGTAATGGCCTGCTGCACCTGAGCAATATCTTGCATGACCGCCGTTTCAGTGATTTCCAGATCGAGCCGCGACGCATCGAAGCCGCTGTTTTTGATGATCTCGACAATTCGGCTGACACTTTCCAGAGACGCACAGTCGTGCGCGGACAGATTGAACGACAGCCTGACGGGCGCAGGCCAGGACAGGGCCATGTGCAGCGAGCGGGTCAGCAAGGGCGCAGTCAGCTTGTTGATCATGCCGATGCGCTCGGCGATCGGAATGAAATGCGCCGGCGATACGGCCCCCAGTTCAGGGCTGTTCCAGCGCGCCAGTGCCTCGAAAGCCACTGTTTCGCGTGTGCAGCTTTCAATGATCGGCTGAAACAATACGTGAAACTCGGTTTCCAGATTGGCGCGCCGCAAGGCCTGTTCGGTAACGCCGTCGGCATGCAATTGCTCACGATGGCTGGCGGAGAACAGGCAGGTGGTGCCGGGGTTATGGTTCTTGCCCTGATACAGCGCGTAGTCGGCAAACTCGAACAGCTGGGTCGCGTTATCCGCCGTGGCCGGGTACGTCGCCAGGCCCAGTGTCGCGCCAATCTGGATCGGCATGTCCGACAGCTCGAAACTCTCGCGCATGAGGTCACACAGGTGCTTGCCAAACGCCAGCAACGAGGCGCTGTCCATGTCACCCTTGATCACCAGCGCAAACTCGTCACCGCCCAGTCGCGACACATGCACCTTGTCGCTTGAGGCGCTGGTCAGGCGTTCAGCAACCAGCATCAGCAGACGGTCGCCGATCCGATGACCATAAAGGTCATTGACCGGCTTGAACCCGTCCAGATCCATCACCCCCACTGCCAGCCCGCTACGCTGCGCCATTGCCTCGGTCATCGCAGCATCCAGGGTCTGAAAGAACTGCCGACGATTGGGCAGGCCCGTCAGGCTGTCCTGATTGGCCAGCAGCAGGTTCTCGTTACTCAGTTGCTCGGTCTTTACCTGCACATTCACCAGGCTGGTGAAATCGCGATACTGGTAATGAAGAATGATCAGCATGCCGATCGACACCAGCACGATATTCACCGCTGTGGCGATAAAGGTAATGTTGTAGGTCGAGGCGAAGAAGATGACGAAGGCGGTGTTGACGACCAGCGCGGTGGTTAGCGCTGCGGGCCGCAAGTGCATCATGCAGAAGATGCAGACAATTACCGTAATGCCCATGAAAAACGCGACATGTGCCTGGGAATAGGCATCGCCATAGGGGTAAAGCGACAGGGACCAGGCGGCAAACCCCGCCGCTATCACGCCCGCCAGGCCATGGGTTCCACGCAGCGTGGCCAGAATGATCGCAGGAGCGGGTGGCGGCCGGTTTACCGTGCGCAACCATTTGCGTGCACGGACAGCACAGATAATCGTGAGCAGCGCCGGAACCAGCAGCGTCAACCACATCGGGGCTGTTCGCCAATGGGTGAACGCCAACGCCCAGGTATTGACCAGCAGCACGAAGTACATCAACGGCAGTTGTCGGGACAACGCAACGTATTGGGCCTGCAACAACCTGGGGTTATCAGCGGGCACAGACATCAGGGCACGCAAGGCACCCGGTAGTTTTTTCAGCATCGCAAGGCTTCTCTGTTACCACAGTCAAAGCACACGTGGCTTGCTGCTCATCATGCGAACCGGACAGCTAATTGTCGGTTCGCTTGTCAGGCTCTCGGCGGATGTGATTAATTCTTTACGGTAAAACCGAGCCGTGCATCGGTTTAATTGAAAAAATCCGCCGGTCACTTTCCCCCTGCGCGCGCCTGGATTAATGACGCTTGTACACCTTTCAAGCGTCCGCTACGGACAAAGGGCATTAACGTGCCGATCTTCCATTTGCAGGCGACCATGCTGATGGCTGGCGGTATTGAAGCAGCGAAAGTCGATGAGCAGTTTTTGTCGGTCAACAGCCTCTCAGGCTTGACGCAGTCACTCCATCAGTTCGCCGCCACCTGCGCTCCGTCGGCCTGCATGACCAATGCTTTTAGCGAAGCGTCGAACTGTTTCAAGGCATTTACCTGCAAATCACGCTGCTGATCGATCTGTGCGGCGATCTCTGGAGCGGCCTTGCCTTGCACCCAGACCGAGGTCATTTCCCGAACCACCTCACCTTCAGCCTTGCCGATGTATTGCAGGTCATTGTCATAGAAGCGCGCCATGAACCGCGCTTCGACCTGACTGTTGCGCTTGCTCACCAGACGATTGTAAGTGTCGAGCATAACCACCACGTCCGGCCGCGCCTGCATCAGCGCATCGAGATTGTCGTAAACGGTTACCGAGGCGAACTCTTTCTTCAATGAACCCACCAGCCAGTCGGTCGCAAGTTGAGGGGCCGAGCTGTTGATGAATGCATTGCGGATACGCGCATCGAGTGCGCCATTGCTGCCGCTCCTGAGTGCAACCGAATGGTAGTTGTTCAAATACTGAAGGTTGCTGAGGGTGTTTTCGCTGTACAGCACGCCCACTGACTGAGTGTGTTGCAGGCTCGCGGCGCTGTCGACGACGGGCATGAAATGGCAGGACTGTTCGGAGACCGGGGAGACGGCAGCATTGACGGGGGCAGTGAACACAATGCTGGTGCTGAACACGGCAGCAAACGTCAACAGATTGAAGATTCTCATCGCGTCGTCTCCCTTTGGAGCAGGTGGCTATGGCGCCATCCTCCTCCTTTGCCGGAAAAACAGAACTTGCCTTGCTTGATGATGACTATCGACTGAATGAATGATAGTTGATGCCACTGCGTTGCAAGGTTTTTCGCTTCAATTTTCATCTGCCCTGACGGCCGCACGAATGGCTTGGAGCAGCATCCGGCACGCCGGATTGTCATTGTCGGTACGCCAGGCCAGGTGCAACTCGCTCTGCACGCCTTCGCCCAGGTCAATGTCACGAAACACGACGTCCTTGAACACCACATTGGTTGCGCAACGCGGCACCAATGCCAGGCCCATTCCAGCGTTGACCAGTGCCAGAATAGTCAGTGACGATCCAAGCCATTGGACATACTCCGGCGCAACTCGTGCGGAGCGAAACATACCGGTCAGCAGTTCGTTGAACGGTGGATACGCCGAATGCGAATACATCAGGAACGGCGCGCCATCCAGATCGGCCACCGCCACCGAATCGGCATGCGCCAACCGATGATTGCTCGGGACGGCCAGCACGAACGGCTCGCGTACCAGGCATTCGCTCTCATAACCCGGCTGAAACAACGGCGCTCGCACGATACCGAGGTCAATGCGCCGCGCCCTGAGTGCTTCGTGCTGCTGATAGGTGTTCATTTCCGTCAGGGAAATCTTCACCTGCGGCTGCTTGAGGCGCGCCTCGGCGATCACCCTGGGCAGAAACTCATACACCGCGCTGCCGACGAAACTAATGGTCACCGAGCCGATGTCACCCTCGGCAAAGCGCCGCGCGGAAATGGCCGCCTGCTGCGCGCGCTCCAGCAAGGTCTGCGCCTCGATGAAAAAAGCCCTGCCCGCTGCAGTCAGGGCCACACTGCGGGTACTGCGAGTGAACAGCTCGACGCCCAGATTGTGCTCCAGTATCTGAATCTGCCGACTCAACGGCGGCTGTGTCATGTTGAGCCGTTCGGCGGCACGGCGGAAATTCAGCTCCGTGGCCACCGTGGTGAAGCAACGCAGTTGGGAAAGCTCGAACATTGATCCACTCCCGGTATCAATCAAGTCAAAAGCTGGATTGGACAGGAATAATACACGCCTCCATGATCGACTCATCCCCAAAAAAACAATGAATGGGAGTCGCCTCTTGAATACCATCCCTGGTACTACGGACGTCACGGTGCTTGCCCGTGCGGCCGCCAAGGTGAAACGCCACGTGCTGCCGCTGTTCGTGGTGATGTTCATCGTCAATTACATCGACCGGGTCAATATCGGTTTTGTACGCAGCCATCTGGAAACCGATCTGGGCATCGGCGCAGCAGCTTACGGGCTGGGTGCCGGATTGTTCTTTGTCGGTTACGCACTGTTCGAAGTCCCCTCCAACATGCTCTTGCAGCGCTACGGTGCCCGCGCCTGGCTGACCCGCATCATGTTTACCTGGGGCGCGGCCGCGATGGCCATGGCGTTCGTGCAAGGCGAAACCAGTTTCTACGTACTGCGCTTCATTCTGGGCGCTGCCGAAGCCGGTTTCTTCCCCGGCATCATCTATTACTTCACCCAGTGGCTACCCTCCAGTGATCGCGGCAAGGCCATGGCGCTGTTTCTAAGCGGTTCGGCGATAGCGTCGGTGATTTCCGGACCGGTGTCCGGCGCCCTGCTCGGTATCGAGGGCCTGAACCTGCATGGCTGGCAATGGATGTTCCTGATCGAAGGCTTCGCGTCGATCGTGCTCTGCGGTTTCGTCTGGTTCTGGCTGCAATCACATCCTCATGAAGCCCGCTGGCTCAGTGACGAAGAAAAAACCGCGCTCAGCACCGCCATCGCCGAAGAGCAACGGCTGCGCGAAGCTTCACAAACCGTCAGACCCTCGGTCTTCCGACTGTTGGCGGACCGGCAGATCCTGCTGTTCTGCTTCATCTACTTTTCCGTGGCACTGACCATCTACGGCGCCACCTTCTGGCTGCCGAGCATGATCCGCAAAATGGGCAGCTTCAGCGATCTCGAGGTCGGGTTGTTCAATTCGATTCCGTGGATCATCTCCATCGTGGCCATGTACGGCTTTGCAGCACTGGCGGCACGCTTCAAGCACCAACAGGCCTGGGTGGCGGTCACGCTGGTCATCGCCGCAGCCGGCATGTTCATGTCCACCGTGGGCGGTCCGGTGTTCGCCTTTGTCGCCATCTGCTTCGCGGCAATCGGTTTCAAGGCCGCCTCTGCGCTGTTCTGGCCAATCCCTCAGGGCTATCTGGATGCACGCATTGCCGCTGCGGTCATTGCGCTGATCAACTCCATCGGCAACCTGGGCGGCTTCGTCGCGCCCACCACGTTCGGCTTTCTGGAACAGACCACCGGATCGATTCAAGGCGGCCTGTATGGGCTGGCAGCGACATCGCTGCTGGCTGCGGTGGTGATCTTCTTCGCCCGCACTACGCCACGAGGTGACCGTGGCCGCCCGTCCAGAGCTGAGCGGCCCGCAGCGCTCAGCCCTGCCGTCACTGGCACCCCTTCCAGCCTCAAACCCTGACTTCCGGGAGACCGCCCTTTGAAAATCATCCGTGTAACCGTGACCCCTATCGCCTTTCGCGACCCGCCGCTGCTCAACGCCAGTGGTATTCACGAACCCTTTGCCCTGCGATCGATCATCGAGGTGGAAAGCGACAACGGCTACATCGGCCTCGGTGAAAGCTATGGTGATGCCCCGGCACTGGCGATTCAGCAACAGGTGCAGACCCAGCTGATCGGGCTCGACCCGTTCAACCTCAATCAGCTGCGCAGCATCGTGCAGGCGACCGTGGCGGCGCATAAGCCTGCCAGCCTGGCCGGTGCCGAACTGGCGCCGGGCTCACACGCCAGCAAGGCGGTCAGCAATGCTTATTCTGCGTTCGAAGTGGCGTTTCTGGACTTGCAGGCACGTTCCATGAACCTGCCACTGGTGGACCTGCTCGGCGGTGCCATTCGTGACCAGATACCCTTCAGCGCCTACCTGTTCTTCAAATATGCGCAGCATGCCGATGCGCCTTACGCGCCCGACAGCTGGGGTGAAGCGCTCAGCGAAGAGCAGATAGTCGCCCAGGCCCGGCGCATGATCGAAGCCTATGGCTTCAAAAGCATCAAGCTCAAGGCCGGTGCGCTGCAGCCGGAACACGAGGTGTCGTGCATCAAGGCGCTGAAAAAAGCCTTCCCCGGTTATCCGCTGCGCATCGATCCCAACGGCAACTGGTCGCTGGAGACCTCGATTCGCATGGCCGAACTGCTGGGCGATGATCTGCAATATTACGAAGACCCGACGCCGGGCCTCGACGGCATGTCCGAATTGCACAAACGCACCGGCCTGCCGCTGGCGACCAACATGGTGGTGACCGATTTCGACGAGTTCCGCCGCAGCGTGGCCCTCGACAGCGTGCAGATCGTGCTCGCCGACCACCATTACTGGGGCGGCCTGCGCGACACTCAGGCGCTGGCGAAGATGTGCGACACCTTTGGCCTGGGCGTGTCGATGCACTCCAACTCGCATCTGGGTATCAGCCTCATGGCCATGGCCCACGTCGCAGCGTCGGTGCCCAATCTGGACTACGCCTGCGACACGCACTACCCGTGGCAGGAGCCGGACGAGGAAGTCATCAAGGGCGGCAAACTGCCGATTGTCGACGGCTGTGTCAGCATCACCCGCGCACCCGGTCTGGGGCTGGAACTGGACCATGACCAGCTCGGCAAGCTCAACGACCAGTATCACAGCTGTGGAATCCGGCAGCGCGATGATGTGAAGCAGATGCAAAAGTACAAGCCGGACTGGAAGGCGGTCAAACCGAGGTATTGAAGCCGTCCGGCTCGGCTTAATCGGCTCGCTGAGCAGGCGCGGTCTTCTGGTAGACACCCGGTGGATCCTGCCGGGTGCGGCCACGGATCAAGGCTTCGGGGTTGCGGCTCAGGTAATCGGTGAGGACCCTTACCGAGCGGGCCATGCGCTGAACCTCATCCATTGTCCGGTCGATCTGTTGACGTACAGGCGAGTCCTCGGCGAGCGCTGCGCCGGCAATGTCCAGCGTGCTTCGGGATTGCAGCAGAACGCCGTGCAGTTCAGGCATCACCTGCGCGTTGAATAGCCTGAACGTCTTCTGCGCCTCGCCGAGGCTGCCATTCAGGTTGCCGGCGATCTCCTGCACCGGCACTTTGCCGACCTTGTCGATGATCTGCTGTACCTGCTCCTGCATTTTTTCAAGCTCCCCCGGCACGGTCGGGATTATCAGCGGCTGCGCACTGACATCGAACGGTGCCGGCGTAGCGTTGGCGATAAAACCCAGCGAAATATACAGTTGTCCGGTCAGCAGACTCTCGCTGCGAGGCTGTGCACGCAGGCCCCGCTTGACGAAGTCGGCTATCAACTGTGCCGTACGTGCATCGTCGGTAACGCCCAATGTCTTTACGATTTTTTCATTGGCCATACCCAGGCGATCCGGGTAAATCACCGCCCCGACAATACTGGTGAACGACTGGCGGGCCGCGTCGTAATCCAGGTCTACCGAGACGACTCGCCCCAGTGTTATACCCATGAACTCGACCGGTGAATTGACCTCAAGCCCCCGCAGCGACTGACTGAAGATCATGCGGATGTAACCCGGTTCGCCGTCGGGCGGCGACAGCGCCTTCTGCTGATCGTCGAACAGCGTAAAGCGTGCATGCTCTGCAGCCCTGGGTGCCTTCGTGCTGTAATCCGGCTCGACGAAGGCCACCCCTCCCGCCAGTATCGTCGAAACTGATTCAGTCTTTATTTTCAGACCATCGGCGTCCACCGTCATGCCGATGCCACTGGCATTCCAGAAGCGCGTATCGGTGGTCACGAACCTGTCGTTGGGCGCATTGATGAAAACTTCCGCATCCACGCTCTTGCCGTCATCGGATAAATGAAAGGCCGCTATCTGTCCGACTTGAATGCGTCGGTAGTACACAGGAGACCCCACCTCCAGTGAGCCCATGTCCCCGGCATGCAGGGTAAAACGTGTGCCTTTTGTACCGTAGGTAATGGGTGGCGCAGTTTCCTGACCGACAAAGTGTTTTTTCGTACGCCCGGACGTGCCACTGTCCGCAGCGATAAATGGCCCGGAAAGCAAGGTATCCACGCCCGACACACCGGTGGCGCCTATACGCGGGCGCACCACCCAGAACAAGGAATCCTCGGCAGTGAACGCACGGGCGTTGGCATCAAGGTCCACCGTCGCCACCACGCCTGTGCGGTCGTTGTTCAAGACCACGGCAGATACCTCGCCAATCACGACATTCCTGACCTTGACCTTCGTCTTTTGAGCTTCAAGCCCCTCGGCGCTCTGGAAGGTGATGAAGACTCTCGGGCCTTTGGACAGTGTGCTGCCGATCAGCAGCGAAAGGCCTATCAAGGCAGCAAGCAGCGGAACCAGCCAAACCGGGGATACGCCGAAACGTCTGTTTCGGGAGAGTGAAGCGCCGACTGCCGATGCAGAAACCGAACCTGAGCGATCAGACATTTTGTCCTCTGAGACGCCCACACGGGGTCATGCCGACGATTGATACTGTCGGTCGAACTCTGAACCTCGGCTATCAATAAACCATCAAGGAAATATCAAGATCTGATCAAGATGCGATGGTGCCGTTGCGGCGGGAATCCATCGTGTGGTCTTGCATGAAGCCGACCTTTTGGTCGTAAGCGGATGGCGAACACATCTTTACTTCGTCCTCACATCGATCTGCTTCCAACTGCTATATAAACTCCGTCTCGCTAAGAGGTGTGAGTAGGTAGTGGGAGCGATGCGATCATTTGATCAAAGGCCGCCACCGCATATCTTCCATCAAGGCTTTTCAAGGTTGGCATTGCTGAAGGAAACCCGAATCTCACTCTGCCGGGAAGCACTTGATCCATAGCTGAGTACCAGGTCAGCAGAGCTTGTTGGAGGCGCACGTGTAGCTCGAATCCACTCCGTCGGCGGGTGGTGTCTGCTTTGGCTCGTTCGCGCGCGAGCTGAGGGTCTATGCGGCCAACAATGTAACAGTCAGCAAAGCCAATACGTCCTTGTACGATTGTTTCTCTTGTGGCGTTCAACTCTATTCGCCAGGTGTGTTCGCTCGTCTCGCCGATCTGCCAAAGGCTCCAAATGTAGTGGAGCTTGAGAGGGTCACTGTCACACAAAGCCCACGAAGAAATGTCTTCCATGGCCAACGCTTTTTGCCAACGATCCACGTTTCGCTCTGCCCAAAAAGTTGCTGCTCCGACTGGATCTTTTATCCGATCCGGTTCGTTTTCAAAACGGCCGTTTTCAGGAATGACATGTTGCCCTCCATGCTTAGCGCACCAAGTCGTTTTCCCGCTGGCGCTGATTCCTTCAACAACCAAAATCATCGTTATGACTACTCCGTTAATTGCGCCATCCTTGCAAGTCCCAAATCATCAGGGGTTACGTGGTTTCTGCCGCCACCCACTGATGCGGCAGCAGTTGCTCGATCTCGCTCGCCAGCTGCGTCGGCAGGCGTGTAAGAACGTCCTTCAAATAAGCATACGGATCATGCCCGTTGAGCCGCGCAGATTGGATCAAACTCATGATCGCCGCCGCCCTTTTTCCGCTGCGTAGCGACCATGCAAAGAGCCAGTTCTTACGTCCAAGAACCCATGGACGGATTTGATTCTCGGCCCAATTGTTGTCAATGGGTACGGCTCAGTCGTCGAGGTAGCGCGACAGCGCTGCCCAGCGTTTCAGGCTGTAATCGAGTGCTCTACTGATGGCCGAACCTTCGAGCACGAGATCGCGCTGGGCGATCATCCAAGCATGCACCATGTCCATCACCGGTACGGCTTTTTCTTGCCGTATTCGGCGCCGTTAAATGCAGGTTGCGGCGCCGTGTTTTTCTGCGCTTGTACCCGTATCCATTTATGGAAGAGGTTTGCGTTGAGGCTATGGCTGAGCGCGATGCTGGCAATAGAAGCGCCGGGCTGGGCACACTCTTGAATGACTTGGGCCTTGAAGGACTTGGAGTAGGAACGGCGTTGTGGCTGCATGAAATACCCGCTTAAAAGGCTAGAACTGGTGTCCACCTAAATTTAAGTGCACACCATGTCCTGGCCTCGCGGGGCTGGGTAGATGACTTGGCCGGACGCATACTTTTGGTCGGCTTCATACCGTTGATCAAGGCAACGGATCAAACTTCAATTCGCTGAGGCTTTGCACCTTGTCTTCGCGAACCATTTTGTATTCGGTGTTCGGGCCGATCCAGTGCGCCCAGATTGCGTCGATCTCGCCTGCGGCTTCCATTGCGCGCAGTGATTCGTTGACCTTCGCCAGAAAGGCCGGTTCGCCCTGGCGCATGCCGGCACCAATGGGCTCAAGCGCCATCGGTTCCTTGGCGATTGCCAATTCCACGCCGCCGGCCTTGGCCTGCCCTACCAGCTTGATCGCAGTCATGGTGTTGGTCACCAGGCCCACCACCTTGTTCTGTTGCAGTGCCATGTAGGCAGAGCCAGTGTCCTGGAAGGTCACTGGCGTTGCGTCAGCCAGGCGGATCGACTGCTCGGACGTAGAGCCCTTGGTCGAACTGATGCGTTTGCCCTTGAAGAACGATTTCGGCTGATCGGCATTCGCCGCACGGACTACCAGTGTTTCCTTGGCGATGTAGTAAGGGTCGCTGAACTGGATCTGCTCGGCACGGCTCTTGGTGTAAGCCAGGTTGGCGAAAATCACATCTACGCGGCCCATTTTGACTTCCGGGATCCGTGCTTCTACCGACAGCGGCTTGAGTTCCAGCTCCACGCCCATGTGTTTGGCCAGGGCTTTGCAAAGATCGACGTCCATGCCCACCAGTTCGCGGGTTTGAGGGTCCGGTGCCGAGAACGGCGGAACGTCGGCGTACACGCCACAGCTCAGGCTTTTCTTGCTCATCACATCGCTGAGCTGATCGGCATGGACCGCTGAAACAGCCAACGGCGACAACGCCAGTGCAGCCAATACAGACTTGATACGCATGGTGAGACTCCTGGAAATGAATTGAGTGATTCGCTGAAATCAGTGCCTGCGCTCAATGGCTGCGCAGGTCGGCAATGAAGCGCTGGGCACGCGGATGGCTCGGTTGCTGAAAGAACACCTCAGGGCTGGATTTTTCGAGGATCTGCCCCGCATCCATGAACCAGATGGTGTCGGCCACTTCCCGGGCAAAATTCATCTCGTGGGTGACGCACATCATGGTCATGCCCTCTTTGGCCAGGCCTTTCATGACGCCGAGCACCTCGCCGACCATTTCCGGGTCAAGTGCACTGGTGGGCTCGTCAAACAGCATAACGGGCGGCTCCATCGCCAGCGCGCGGGCAATCGCCACACGCTGCTGCTGGCCACCGGACAACTGTGCGGGGTAGGCACCGGCCTTGTGTGCCAGCCCCACCCGATCCAGCAACTCCATGGCGCGGGCGCGCGCTTCGCTGCTCTTCAGGCCACGGACTTTGGTCGGGGTCAGAATGATGTTGTCGAGCACCGACAGGTGCGGAAACAGATTGAAACTCTGGAACACGAAACCCACGCGGCTGCGCAACCGATTGACGTTGGCGTCGGTGCCGTTCACGTCACGGCCATCAAACAGGATCTGGCCTTGCTGCACGTCCTCAAGACGATTGACGGTGCGGATCAGCGTCGACTTGCCCGAGCCTGAAGGCCCGCACAGCACCACCACTTCGCCGCGCTGCACCTCAGCGGTGATATCGGTCAGGGCCTGGTACTCGCCATACCATTTATTGATCCTGGAAAACATGATCATCGGATGCATTGGGCAACCCTCAATTATCGGTAGTCAAAGGCCGGGGAATGGGCACAGGCGATACATCGCCTTCACGTTTGCGGGCAATCCGCTGCTCCACCACGGCGGCGAGACGGGTCAGGCCGTAGCACAGCACGTAGTAAGTGATCGCCAGGATGAAGAACACCTGAAACGGCTTGGTCAGCAGCTGGTTATTGATCTGATTGGCGGCAAAGGTCACTTCCTGGACATTGATCACGTAGCCCAGCGACGTTTCCTTGATGATCGAAATGAACTGGCTGATCAGACTCGGCAAGGCGTTGTACAGCGCCTGCGGCAGGATCACCCAGACCGTGGTGCGCAGGTAGCCCATGCCCAGTGCGCGGGAGGCTTCGTACTGACCGGTCGGCAGCGCCTGAATAGCGCCGCGGATGATTTCGCACAGGTAGGCGCTCTGATAGACCACCAGCGTGCAGAGCATGGTGGTGAAACCGGTGATGTTATGCCCGATCAGCAAGGGGACCAGAAAGTAGGTCCAGAAAATCACCATCAGCAGCGGAATGCCGCGCATCACGTAGACCCAGACCGTCGCCGGGTAGCGCAGCCAGCGCCACGGTGAAACCCGCGCCAGCGACAACAGCAGCCCCAGGGGAAAGGCCAGCAAGAGTGCCAGCGCCGCCAGCATCAGCGTCGAGATCAGGCCGCCCATCGGGCCATGGGGGTATTGACCGACCAGCAGCAAGGTCCAGTTATCGCGAACAATCGTGAAGACATCGAACATCGCCGCCTACCTCGCCATGGCTTTGCTGAACTGCCGGGCCAGCAACGCGCCCAGGCCCATCAGCATCAGTGAAATGGCCAGGTAGACCACGGTTGCCACCAGATACGCTTCGAAGGTGCGGAAGGTATAGTTCTCGACTTCGCGGGTGGCATAAGTCAGCTCCACCACGCCGATGGCCATGACCAGACTGGTGTTCTTGAACAGCAGGACCGTGTGATTGATCAACGACGGCAAACAGTTGCGAACCCCTTGCGGCAGGATGACGTAGCGCATCGAACGCACATAGCCCAGGCCCAGGGCACGCGACGCCTCGACTTGCCCGGCTGGAATCGCGCGTAACCCGCTGCGGATGTCTTCACTGAAATAAGCCGCCTGGCAAAGCCCCAGCGCGATGACCGAGAACAGGTACTCGGTGCTGTAGTTGGCCAGCCAGATCTGCGTGCTTTCGGACAGCAAGGTGGGGATACCGAAATACCAGAGCATCAGTTGCACCAGCGTCGGCACATTGCGGTGGTAGGACACATAGGCCGCCACCAGGCGCTCGGCGTACTTGTTGCCGGTCAGGCGAATCGACACCAGCAGCAGGGCCACAGCCATGGCCAGACACCAGGCAACCAAGGCCAGTTGCAGGGTCGTTTCTATGCCCTTGACGATCAGCTCGGCGTACTCGCCCTGCAGGATCGCTGAAAGATCGAATTTACTCGTCATGGTTGTTCCCATAGACATTCAGCCAGGGCAGAAGCAAGGCGCCAGTGAGTCTGGCGCGGGTATGGCATGGCGGCTGGTGCCGCTCTCGTGATGGGTACAGCCCTCGAAGACGCAGCCTCAGCCTTCGTAGTCCTGCGGGCGCGCCGTCGACAATCCGCCGGGGACCTGCAGCGTCGGGGTAATTTCCATGTGGCCGATGTTGACTGCGATGGGCGCGGCAATCACATAGGCGATCGCATCGGCAATGTCCTTGGCCACCGGCAGCTCATAGCCCTCGATGAAACGCTTGCGCACTTCCTCGGAGTCGCCATGCACGTGGGCGAAGATATCCGTCGCCACGCGCCCCGGACAGATTTCGGTAACCCGCACGCGCTTGCCGAAGGCATCGATGCGCAACTGCCGGGACAGCATGCTCACCGCCGCCTTGGTCGCGTGGTACGTCGAGTTGCCACCGAAGTTGTACGCGGCAGCGATCGAGCTGATGTTGATGATGTGCCCGCGATCACGCTCGACCATCCCCGGCAACGAAAGCCTGGCGATCTGCAACACAGCGCGCAGGTTCACATCGACCAGCAGATCGATCCCTTCGGCATCCGCCTTGAGCAGCGAGCCGGGCCGGTCGACGCCGGCATTGTTGACCACGACATCGAAATGATGGGCCTGAAACAGGGCCGTCAGGCCAGCCAGATCCGTTACGTCGATAGCGTGCGCGATACAACCGGTGCGCTGCGCCAGTGCCGCCAGCTTGTCTGCACTGCGCGCCAGCGCATGGACCTGCAGACCTTCGGCACACAGCCGCTCGACGACGGCCTCGCCAATGCCGGAAGAAGCGCCGGTGACCAGCGCGGTTTTGTAATCGGAAAAAGGCATGTCAGGGTTTCCTTGAATAAGCGTCGATCAGCCGCTTTGCTGTTAATGCTGATCGCCTTGTACTGGACTTTAACGAGCGTCACGGGCAGCGACCAAGACACAATGGTTGTGTGGCGATAAGCTGCGCTTATGACCCGAGCAACTGTGAAACCGGGGTGATGACACCGCCCTGCTCTTCGATACTCCGGCGAATGCTGCGCGCCAGCTCCACCGCCCCCGGCGTGTCGCCATGCAACAGAATCGACTGGGCGTTGACCGCCACACGCTTGCCACTCAGGGTCGTGACCGTGCCGTCCTGCAGCAGTTGCGCAACCCTGGCCCGGACCTGCTCCGGGTCCTTGACCACCGCACCGGCAATGCCACGCGGCACCAGCAGACAGTTTTCGTCATAGGCGCGGTCAGCCAGAAAGGTCGTCGCCACCCTCAGGCTGCACGCCTCGGCGGCGCTCTCGATGGCGGCGCTGCTGGATGAACTGATGATCAACTTTGGGTCAAAAGCTGCGACCGCCCTGACCAAAGGCCCGGCCAGTTCGGCATCGGCTGCGGCCATATTGCCCAGCGCGCCGTGAAAACTCATGTGCGTGACGCGGTAACCGGCAGCGGCTGCAAGGCCCGCCAGAGCGCCGAGTTGATACACCACGATGGCGCACAACTCCTTGAGTTCGATGTTCATCCTGCGGCGGCCGAACCCCTGCAGATCAGGAAAACCGACGTGCGCACCGAGATCGATGCCCAACGCCTTGGCGCGGCGCACCGTACTGTCCATGATCAACGGGTCTCCGGCATGAAAGCCGCAGGCGACGTTGGCCGAGGAGATCAATGGCATCAACGCCTCGTCCTCGCCCATGGTCCAGGGGCCGAAGCCCTCACCCAGATCAGCATTCAGATCAATGCGCATGCTCATGTTCCTCAAGTTCGACCAGCGGCTGGCCATAACTGACGCGCTCGTTTTCGGCGGCCAGGAAGCGCAGTACGCGCCCTGCCTGATGACTGCGCACCGGCAGATACAACAGGCCGATACGCAACAGCCCAAGCAACTGCCCCACAGCCACTGCATCGCCGGGTTTCACGTAGCTGTCGCGTTCATCGGGATGACTCGACACAAATACGCCGGGGTTATCGGCACTCACCACATGCGCAGTCAGCGCAGACTGTTCAGCGGCAACTTGTGGCGCAGAAGGCGCAGCACAGGCCTGCACAGGCTCGCCACGGCGCATCAACAGCTCGAAACCCGGGCGTTTCAGTTCCAGTACAGTAAGCCCGGCGTCCCGAATCCATGCTGCCAGCTGGCGAATCTCTTTGATGTTCATCAGCGATGTCCTTGCAGGCTGCGCAGCGCGAGCATGCGCCGGGCGTCTTCGATGAAAGCGTGATTGGTGTCCAGCGCCTCGACCGCCTCGTCGTAACTGCACTGCACAAAACGCACCTTGCTACCGATCGGCGCCTGCCCAAGGCGCCACAGGTCGGCTTCAATGACCGTGGCAAACTTGGGATAACCGCCACTGGGCTGGGCATCACGCATCTGCACGATCGGCTGTCCGCCGTGGGGCACCTGAATCACGCCAGGCACGATGCCATGAGAGCGGATTTCCAGCGCCTCGCGCGCAATCAAGGGCGTGCCCTCCATGCGGTAGCCGTAACGGTTGCTCTGCGTGGTGATTTTCCATTCGCCGGCAAAAAAAGTTGCTTGCGCCTCGGCACTGAAACAGTCGAACTCGGCCGCCGGCAACACCCGGATGGCGGGCAACCCGTCGAGCATCAACGGCAAGGCCGCCACGGACGATTGCAAACCGAAATCACTGGCACGCGGCTCATTGGCAGCGCCCGCAGGAATCACATCGCCCTGCTGCAACGCACGGCCCTGCCAGCCCCCAAAAGCCCCACGCAATTGCGTACTGCGCGAGCCCAGTACCAACGGCACATCGACGCCACCGGCCAGGCACAGATACACGCGGCTGCCCATTGTCGGGTAATTGAGCCGCAACACCTGATTCTTGCGTGCCTGGGCGACCCAATTGCCCGGCAGCCGCTCACCATCGAGCGACGCAGCGCAGGCGGCGCCGGTGATCGCAAAGGTGCAGTCATCGACAAAGCGAACTTCGAACGGGAACAGCGGAATTTCAATGCCCGCCGCGTCTTCATCGTTGCCCAGCAACAGGTTGCCGAGCCGCAGTGACAGCGTGTCCATCGCGCCAGACGTGCCGACGCCGTAGCCGAGGCTGCCGTGTCGCCCAAGATCCTGAACGGTCGCCAGTGCCGTAGCGCTGATAACTTCGATCATCGGATGATCCTCTCGATGCGCAAGCGCAGTTGATCGCCGGGTTGCAATAGCGCCGGAGGCTGCTGACCCGCATCGAAAAACACCATCTCCGTGCGTCCTATGGTGTTCCAGCCACTGGGGCCGGCCGAGGCGGAAATACCTGTCTGAACGCCACCGATGGAGACCGACCCGGCACCGATATCGAGTACCGGCACCTTGCGCCGCGGCGTCGCCAGGCGCGGGTCCATGCCGCCCAGATAGCAATAACCCGGATGGCTGCCCAAGGCGTACACCGGGTACAGCGGCTCGCAGTGCAGATTGGCGATGGTTTCGATATCCAGCCCGGTATGGGCGACGACATCAGCCATGTGCGGGCCGCCATCACCGCCGTACACCACCGGCAATTCAATGATCCGGCCTTGCAACGGCAGCGGCTGGCACTGCTCCCAGGTCTCCAGCAAACGGTTTTTCAGACCGGCCAGGTCCCGCGGTGGCGCCGCGAAGGTCAGCATCAGGTTGTTCATCCCCGGCACCGCCTCGCGTACCTGCGGCCAGTCCTTGCTCAGACGGGCCAGTGCCCATATCCGTTGCTGCGGTGCCAGGTCGAGCTCGCCGGGTGCTTCGAACAGCAACGCGGTGGTTCCCAGCAAGGTGATTCTTGGCGCATTCGGCGCCCGCACGAGACTCATGGTTGGCTCCTTGTCTGCAACCAGCGCTCCAGGTGATGAATGTCCATGCCACCCTTGCAGAACACCGGGTCCTGCAGAATGTCGCGATGCAGCGCGATGTTGGTAGAGATGCCCTCGACGTGCATTTCGCTCAGTGCCAGACGCATGCGTGCCAACGCCTCATCGCGACTGGCGCCATGGGTGATGACCTTGGCCACCATCGAATCGTAATAAGGCGGAACGCGGTAGCCGTGGCTGACATGTGAATCGACCCGCACACCGAAACCACCGGGGATCTGCCAGCGAGTGACCAGCCCCGGCGTCGGCATGAAGCTGCGCGGGTCCTCGGCGTTGATCCGGCACTCCAGCGAATGGCCCGAAACGCGTACGTCGGCCTGACTGAAACTCAGCCGCTCGCCCATCGCCATGCGAATCTGCTGCTGGACAATGTCGATGCCGGAGGTCATTTCCGTTACCGGGTGCTCGACCTGCAGGCGGGTGTTCATCTCGATGAAATAGAACTCATCCTTTTCGAAGAGGAATTCGAACGTGCCGACGCCCTGATAGCCGATCTGGCGGCAGGCCTGCGCGCAACGCTCGCCTACTCTGGCCATCAATGCTGCGTCGATGCCGGGTGCAGGCGCCTCCTCAAGGACCTTCTGGTGGCGGCGCTGCATCGAGCAGTCCCGCGAGCCGAGCCAGACGGCATTGCCGTAGGCATCGCATAACACCTGAATCTCGACATGGCGCGGCTGACCCAGAAACTTCTCGATATACAACTCGGGATTGCCGAAGGCGTGCCGGGCTTCTTCGCGGGTCAGCGCAATTGCATCGAGCAACTGAGACTCTTCCCGAACCACGCGCATGCCCCGCCCTCCGCCGCCGCCTGCGGCCTTGACGATGACCGGGTAGCCGATGTCGCGAGCGATTTGCACGATGCTGTGCGGATCGTCGGGCATGCTGGTGTCCGGACCGGGTACGCACGGCACGCCAGCCTCGCGCATTGCCCGCTTGGCTGCGACCTTGTCGCCCATCACCCGAATGCACGCTGCGCTGGGGCCGATGAAGGACAGGCCAGCCTGCTCGATGCGTTCGGCGAACGCGGCATTTTCAGACAGAAACCCATAGCCGGGATGGATCGCCTGAGCACCGGTCAACTGCGCTGCATAGAGCACGGCCGCCTGATTCAGATAACTCTGCCCTGCGGCGGCAGGACCGATGCACAGCGCTTCGTCGGCCTGCTGTACATAGCCGGCATCGCGATCCGCTTCGGAATACACCGCGACCGTACGCAGGCCCAGACCCTTGCAGGCGCGCTGTATGCGCAGGGCGATTTCGCCGCGATTGGCGATCAACACTTTATCGAACATCAAAAACCCCTGATCGGTGAACCCGCAAGACGGCCTACAAGACAGCTCAAAACCATCACGCAATGCTGAACAGCGCCTGACCGGCCTGAACTTCTTCGCCATTGGCAACCAGAATGGCAGTCACGACCCCTGCCGCTTCAGCCTTCACCGGATGAAACATCTTCATGGCCTCGACCACGGCCAGGGTCTGCCCCACCTCGACGGACGTGCCGATCTCGACGAAAGGCGGCTGATCGGGTGCCGGCGTCAGGTGCAACACCCCGTACAGCGAAGCGCAGGCCTGTGTCTGTTGCACGGCGGCCGTCGTACTTGCCTGAGCCGCAGAAACAGGGCGCGCTGCGGGCATCGTCTGCGCTGTCGAAACAGCCGGATTGGCGCGATTGGCGACCTGAGCGGGCTTGCGCAGCAAACGCAGCTGCGCGTCGCCTTCACACAGGCTGAGTTCGCTCAGGTCCGATTCGGCCATCAGGTCGATAAGTGCTTTGATACGTTCCGGTTTCATGCAACAGCCCTTGCCTGGCAAATGAAATGTGGCTGAGGGCAATGTAACGAGGCAGGTTTTTGACCGCCAAGACGGTTTGACTGTGGGGTGATAAGCGCCCCTTATGACGTCGGGGTCATTGCGTACGGCGGTTACCGCGCATCTCTGCGACCAGTTCCAGAAGGATCGCCTTGACCGCCTGGGCCGGCACCGACAGCGGCAAGTGCCCGGAGAGGCACAGCGCGAGAGGTGCTTCGATTTCGGGTTCGACAATGCGGCTCAGGTTGACCGCATGCGTGTCTGCCAGCACCCGTGCAGCAGACTCGGGAAGAATGGTCGAGCCGAATCGATCGGCCACTGCTGCGGCCAGCGTCGTCGAAGATTCGACTTCTGCGACCACCCGGGCACTGCGCTCGATACGCACAAATGCCTCATCCACCAGACGCCGGACAGTGTTGTAGGTGCGCGGCAACAGCAGGTCGATATCGGCCAGCTCGCTGAGCGGAATTTCCTCGCGGCCCTGAAGCACCTCTTCGGCACTCACCAGATACAGTTGCTCGCGTATCAACGGCACGAAACTCAGGCCATGCACCTCTCGCCCTCCATAAAGAACGGCCATGTCCATGCGCCCGTTCATGATCAACTCGCTGAGGGTGGTGCCAAAGTTCTCATTGAGGTACAGCAGAATGCCCGGATGACGCTCGCGTACGCGTTTGAGCAACGGCAGCGACAGGGTCGAAGCGGCAGTGCCGGGTGCCAGCCCTACCGACACCGGCCCCGATAAAGCCAGACCGCTGGCGTTGACGTCACTCTGCGCCTGCTCGCACTGGCGCAGGATCACCTGAGCATGCCCGTACAGCACCTTGCCCGCCTCGGTCGGGGTGACGCCGCGCTTGGTGCGGATCAACAACTGTTGCTGCAACTCGGCCTCCAGCGTCACCAACTGCTGGCTCAGCGCAGGTTGTGCGATGTGCAGCACATCGGCGGCCTGGGTCAGGCTGCCGATATCGACAATTTTCACGAAATATTTCAAACGGCGAAGGTTCAAGGTGCTGCACTCCAGAGTCGCGATCAGGAGGCTTCAGCAAGACCCAGGCCAGCTCCAGAAAACCAGACATAAGCAATTGCTATGTCAGTCTCCGCTGATCGGGTTTCCCAGGCGCTGATCCCCCTGCAACCATTGCCCGCCCGTTTTTGGTGCAACGCTGGTTCATCTGCGGTCATAAGCGCTGCCTATCAACCCAGAACGAACTCGTCTTATGGCGAGCGCTTCGCTGGCTCGTAACGTATTCCTCATCAAGGCCATCAACGAGGAATGCCAACGTGACCGCATCTCGCATCGCTGCCCGCGTGCTCCGCATCAAACCGTCGCCAAGCAGTGCTGCTGCCGATCGGGCCAATGAACTGCGGCGCGCAGGCAAATCGATCATCAATCTGGTGGTTGGCGAGCCGGACTTCGACACGCCGGCGCACATTCGTCAGGCCGCCTTTGCCGCCATCGAGAACGGTGAAACCCGCTACACGCTCAACGCGGGAACCACGGCGCTGCGCGAGGCAATCGCCGCCAAGCTGCAGCGTGAAAACGGCCTTGCTTATGCGCCCGGCCAGATCGTGGTCACCAGTGGTGCCAAGGCCGCGATCTTCAATGCATTCGCGGCGACATTGGGTGTCGACGATGAGGTGCTGATCCCCGCGCCTTACTGGGTGTCATACCCGGACATGGTTCTGGCCTGCGACGGTCGCCCTGTGACCCTGGCATGCCCGGAAGAAAATCAGTTCAAGCTGACTGCCACGCAACTGCGCAATGCGATCACGCCGCGCACCCGCTGGCTGCTGCTCAACTCGCCGAGCAACCCGACCGGTGCCACCTACAGCGCATCCGAATGGCGCGCGCTGGCCGACGTACTGCTCGATTACCCGCACGTGCTGGTCATGACCGATGACATCTACGAGCACATCCGCTACGACGACGCTCCGCTCAGCCACTTGCTCACTGTCGAGCCGGCGCTGCGCGAACGCGTGCTGATCATCAACGGCGTGTCGAAGACCTACGCCATGACCGGCTGGCGCATCGGTTACGCCGCAGGCCCCGACGATATCATCAAGGCGATGGCGACCCTGCAATCGCAGTCCACCAGCAACGCCTGCTCGGTGAGCCAGGCCGCGGCAGTAGCTGCCCTCAACGGCGACCAGTCTTTTGTCAGCGACAGCGTCAAGGTCTACAAACAGCGCCGCGATCGTTGCCTGGAGCTGATCAACGCGATTGACGGCCTGAGCTGCATCAAGCCCGAAGGCGCGTTCTATCTCTACGTCAATTGCGGCGCGCTGATCGGCAAAACCACACCGTCAGGTTCGGTACTGGAAGCCGATACGGACGTGGTGCTGTACCTGCTGGAAAGTCAGGGCGTGGCCGTTGTCGCAGGCACCGCCTATGGCCTGGCGCCGTTTTTCCGGATGTCTACGGCTACTGCCCTGGAAACCCTTGAAGACGGCTGCGCGCGCATGGCGACTGCTGTCGCTGCATTGCGCTGAGCACCTCGACATGACGACGCCGAGCCATCCAGCCCTGACCTTCAAACAGGCCTTGTTGGCCATGCTCGGCATATCATTGGTACTGGGCCTTTCCGCGCTGGATCAGACGGTCATCGGCAACGCACTGCCCAGCATCGTCGCCGAGCTCAACGGTTTCGAGTTGTACGCCTGGGTCGCCACCGGCTACCTGCTGGCCTCTATCGTGACCATCCCGATCTTTGGCCGGCTGGGCGATTTTTATGGACGCAAACCGTTCGTACTGGCCGCAACAGTCATCTTTACGCTGGCCTCGCTGCTCTGCGCACTGGCAGACAGCATGTTGGTGCTGGTGATCGGGCGAGCCTTGCAAGGCGTGGGCGGCGGCATGTTGATCGGTACCGCCTTTGCCTGTGTGCCCGAACTGTTTCCCGACACCCGCCAGCGGCTGCGCTGGCAGGTGTTGCTGAGTGCCATGTTCAGCGTGGTCAATGCCATCGGCCCAGGATTGGGCGGTTATCTGTCCGGCGAGTTTGGCTGGCGTTCGGTTTTTTGGTTGAACCTGCCCCTGGGCGTGGTTGCCTTGTTTTTTGCCTGGCGCTTTCTGCCGTGGCATCGCCCGCAAGGGCATCGAGCCCATTCTGCCGGTGCGATCCGGCTCGACTGGCTCGGGGCTTTATTGATCGTACTGACGCTGGGCAGCCTGCAACTGTTCGTTGAATGGCTGGGCCAGCGTTCTCTGTCGATCAGTCTGACCTGTGGCGCCGTGACCCTCGCGGCCATGGCCGGCCTCTGGTTCCAGGAGCGCCGCTGTGCCTTCGCCTTGCTGCCTGCCGGGCTGTTCGCCAACCGCAGCATCCGCCTGCTGTTCATTATGTCGCTGCTGGCCGGCGCCATCATGTTCACCCTTCTTTTTTACCTGCCGCTGCTCTTGCAGGGCAGCTACGGCTACTCGCCAAAAGACGCTGGGTTACTGCTTACCCCGCTGGCGCTGAGCATTACGCTGGGCGCCATCGTCAACAGCCGGATCGTCACACGCATGGCCAACCCCAACCGGCTGCCGGTCGCCGGGTTCGCGGCCTTGTCAGTCGCCTGCATTGCCCTGGCACTGGTCGGGCTGCATGCCGGGTTCAGCACCTTGCTGGGGCTCATTCTGCTGGCGGGGCTGGGGCTGGGTTTCATTCTGCTCAACCTGACCGTGTTCACCCAGACGCTCGCCGAACGGCAATTTCTCGGCATTGCCACGGCACTGACGCAGTCCTTGCGGCTGGTCGGCGGTTTGCTGGGTACGGCGGCCATGGGCGTGCTGGTCAAGGTGCTGTATGTCGCCAACCTGCAAAGTGCGCTGAACGCAGCAGGTCAGGCGTCGGCCTTACCGCGCCTGGCTGACCCTCAGGTTCTGCTGCAGCACACGCCCGCCAATGTCGATGCGGCGCTGCTGATAGCCCGCACCGCCCTCGCCCAGGCGGTGGGCACGGGGCTGCTGACATGCGCCGGACTGGGCGTGCTCGCGCTGCTGGTTCTGCATCGTCTGCCTCGCGTCACCCTTCACCAGGTACCCCGTGCAGCAACGCCTGTAACGGATTCATGTGCAACACCTGCGCCTGAAAAACAACAAGAAACCTGACTGCCGCCTGACTCTGCCTCTCAAAAAACACTTAATTACAGCATGAGGATGATCCCGATGGAGCGTATCAATCGCGCCACCCCTTTCGTTGCGGGCTTTTGTGGTCTGCTGATCGCTCAGCAGAGCTACGCCGAAGGTTTTCTGGAGGACAGCAAGGCCAGTATTCTTGCGCGCAACTTCTTCAGTAACGCAGACAACCGCAGCGGCGCCGCCGACCCGAACTACACGCAGGAGTGGGGCCAGGGCTTCATGCTCAACTACCAGTCGGGCTATACGCCAGGCACGGTGGGCTTCGGTGTCGATGCACTCGGCCAGTTGGGCATTCGTCTGGACTCGGGCAAAGGCCGTCACTACAACCCGCAAAGCACGGCGTTCAATGGCAATATCTTCCCCACGGACAGCGACGGTCGTGCGGTCGACGAATTCAGCAGCCTGGGGGCGACGCTTAAGGCACGCGTCTCCAGGACCGAACTGAAATACGGCACGCTGGTGCCCATGCTGCCGGTGGTGATGTCCACCGACCGCATGTTGCAACAGACTTTTCGTGGCGGGCAGATTCAGTCTGGCGACCTGAAGGACTTCACCTTCACCGCAGGCCAGCTGGAACATGTCATGGGCCGTGGTTCGACCAATCAGATGGGTATGTCGATTCCGGGTGCAAACAACCCGCTGACCGGCGAGTTCGTCAACAAGTTCTACTACGCAGGCGTCGATTACAAACCGACCAAAGACCTGACCTTGCAGTACTACTACGGCAACCTGGAAAACTTCTACAAGCAGAACTTTCTGGGCCTGAAATACGACATGCAACTGGGTCCAGGCACCCTGCGCACCGACCTGCGCCATTTCGACAACCGCTCGGACGGCGCCAACGGTCACGACCCGGCGTTCTACACGGTTGGCTATTACGGCAACGGCGTCACCAAGGGTGAAGTCGACAGCCGCCTTTCCAGCGCCCAGTTCACCTACCTGATCAATGGCCATACGTTCGTCGCGGGATACCAGGCCGTGACCGGCGACAGCGACGCGGTCTGGCTGAATCAGGGTGACGGCTCGACTGCCTACTTCATGACCGAGTCAATGATCGGTAAATTCCAGCGCGCCGGAGAACGTACCTGGCAGGTTCGCTACGGCTACGACTTCGCCAGACTGGGCGTCCCCGGCCTGAACTTCCTGGCAATGTATGAAAGCGGCTCGAACATCCAGACGTCCGACGGCGACAAGAAGGAATGGGAGCGCAACGTCACCCTGAGTTATGTGGTGCAGTCGGGTCCGGCAAAAAACCTCAGCGTCGCGCTACGCCACGCGCAACTGCGCACCGAATTCGCCAGCCAGCGTGATTCCGATGAGCACCGGGTGATCGTGAGTTACCCGATCAATATTTTCTGAGATATCACAACCCACTGCGGGTGGGCCCGGACTGACCGGGCCCTTTCGGACACTCAGCTCGATACCTGATCGAGAAATATCAGCTGCGGCGGCTCTGCCAGCAACTCGCCGCTGACCGCCGCGAACTGTTGGTAGTGCGGCGTGGCGACATGGGCGTCCAGTGCTGCCTGATCCTTGAAGCATTCACGCATGTAGAACGTGCCGCGCTCATCGCGCGCTTCGAACAGTGTGTACTCGATATTGCCTGGCTCCGCCCGGGTCGGCTCAACAAGTGCCGATAATGCGTGTTTCAGGGCCGACTCTTTGCCGGCACTGGCTTTCAGGACTGCCATCAAGGCCAATGGCTTTGCAGGTGTGTTCATTTTCGATGCTCCGGTATTCGATTCGATCAGTGGGTAGGTGCGGGCGCAGCGTCTATTTTCAAACGCAGCAGGCTGTAGGGTTTTTCCCGCTTGTCGTGGCCGGCGTTGAAGTTGGCCTGGCGGTGCAACTGGTTGACGATGAAGTACAGGTAGCCATCCGGGCCGATCGACAGGGTGTCAGGCCACAGCATGCGCGGATCGTGTGCCACTGTTTGCCAGGTACCATCCGGCAGGCGTTTGCGAATCGAATTATGCTCGTAGTCGCCTGCGTATACCGCGCCTTTGGCATCGGCTTCCAGGCCATCCGAAGCACCTTTTTCACCAAGGTCCTGCACCGCCGCTGCCAACTGCTGCTCACTGACCTTGCTGTCGTTCAACAACTCGGTGGCCACGGCGTACAGATGGCGGCTGGACAATGGCGAGAAATACAGTGTCTTGCCGTCTGCCGACAACGCAATGCCGTCCGAGGCGACGCCGACCGGTTTGCGCGTTCCGTTCGGGCCATCGCCCAGCACAGCAACACCTTCGACAACGGGAACGAAAGCCGGATCGACAGATGTTGACTGCGCCCCGTTCAAGCGCCGCACGGCGTGACCGCTGGCAATGTCCATGACAATGATCGCACCCGGCCCGCTCAAGGATGAGTCCGTTAAATAGACCGTCCCCTCCGATCCCTTGCGAAAGTCAAAGCGCATGTCGTTGACATAGGTGCCGGGCAATATGACGTTATCCGGAAACACCAGGCGCTTGACGATTCGGTTGGTGGCCAGGTCCACCGCAACCAGTTTGGCGCCGCCTCGACGCGGAGACGCAAAGCCCGGCGCGGCCGTGTCCAGAAGCCAGACACGCCCCTTGCCATCGGCAACCACGCTCTGCACGCTGATCAGCCCGTCGCCGGGGTCTTTGGGGTTCTCCTTGTTGACCGCCAGATCGGGGTAGGCAACCACTTTGCCGTCACGAATCTCGCCCACGGTAAACGGCACCTTGTCACCCCAGCGCGGAAAATTGACGAAGATCCGCCCGGTTTCAGTCACCGTCACCCCGGTCGGCATCGCGTCATAAAAGGCATGAACCTGCTCGAGCTTGCCAATCGGTTTGTCAGCAGGCGCACTGGCAGGCAATGGAATGGCGGTCGCGCCGTAGGCCAGCGAAGTGGCGAGTGTGGCGGCGGAAAGAATGGCAAGTGCGGCGGAAATTTTCGTTCGATGCATAGTGCTCTCTCCTGAGGGGCCAACTGCCCATCAGCATTGGGGGCTTTGTGTGCCATAAACAGGTTGACGACTAGTCTGAGCTTTCTTGTTACAAAGAAAAACGCGGGTAACACGCTAACACTTTCAACGCGAGGGCGAAGATCCGTGTTGCTTGCCAGCCATCTCCTGCAGCCAGCATCCTGACGATCAGCGGTTTTGATGACGGTCAGCATCAATGCTATATTCACCCTCTTCCAGGCCCAGATGGCCACCACCAGACAGGCAAAGAGGCAACCTGCATGAGAGTCACCAAGGCGCAGGCCCAGGCCAACCGGGCACACATCGTCGAGACGGCGTCCGTCCAGTTTCGCGAGCATGGCTATGACGGTGTCGGGGTGGCCGACCTGATGGCGGCGGCGGGCTTTACCCACGGCGGGTTCTACAAGCATTTCGGTTCCAAATCCGACTTGATGGCCGAGTCGGCGGCCTGTGCCTTCTCGCAGACGGTGGCGAACTCGACCGGCATCGATCCAGCGCAGTTCATCGATTACTACCTGTCCCGAGAGCACCGCGACAACCTTGGCACGGGCTGCCCCATGGCCGCGCTGAGCGGAGATGCAGCGCGCCAGTCGGCCGAGGTCAAAGCGACCTTCGCCGACGGCATCGAAAGCCTGCTTGCAGCGCTTGCTCCCGACCAGGCAGCACCCGGCGACGAAGAATGGAAACAGGCGCGGGCAAACACCATCGACCGCTTTGCCCATGCGCTGGGGGCGTTGCTGCTGTCACGCAGCTGCCCGAATGACTCGCCGCTGGCGGACGAAATACTCGAGGTGTGCCGCGCGAAGATGCGGGCACAACTGGAGTCCGGGCAGACCGACTGACCGTCTCAGGAAGGAAACAGTTTGCTCAGGCAGGCGAGCTTCTTCTTGTAGGACTTGCGCGCCACCAGCGCTTCCTCCAGCGTTACGGCCACGAATCGGGCGGTCTGATTGGGTTGCATCTGACCGATCAGGTCCAGGTCCGCGCTGATTACTGTACCGATCATCGCGTAGCCCCCGCCCGACACGGCATCACGATGCAACACAATCGGTTCCAGCCCGGCAGGCACCTGAATCGAACCGATCGGGTAGCAGCTGTCGACGATATTGGACGGATCGGAACCGGCGCCGAAGGGCTGCTCCCTGGGCTGGAAGGTCAGCGCCCTGCCCCCTTTGAAGCGATAACCGATGCGGTCGGCTTCCGACCCTACGCTCCAGGGTTCGGAGAAAAAACTGGTGGCGGCAAATTCGGTCAGGCGCTCGTAATACAGGCCCGGCACCACCCGCAGATACACTTCCCCGCCCAGCGATTGGCGCAAGGCCATCGGCAGACTGGCCCCGGCGCGTCCCTTGCCGCTGGGTGTGCCTATCGGCAGCTGGTCATCAGCGGCCAGTCGGCGACCCTGAAAACCGCCAAGCGCACCCAACGTGTACGTCGAACGGCTGCCCAGCACCAGCGGCACATCAATGCCGCCGGCGACGGCCAGATAGGTGCGCGCACCGTCCTTGGGAAAGTCGAAACGCAGCACTTGCCCGGCCTTCACCGCAAAGGCGGTGTCGTGGTGCATTTCCACGCCGTCGAGACGCGCCGCCATGTGCGCGCCGCAGACTGCAGCCAATGTATCGCACTGGAACTCCAGTTCCGGCCCCAGCAGTGTGCATTCCAGCCCCGCAGCGCCGGGTGGGTTGCCGACCAACTGATTGGCGGCGCTGAGGGCGTACTGATCGAGCGCACCGGAGGGCGGAATGCCCAAGTGGTAATAGCCCTCACGGCCGAGGTCCTGAACCGAGGTGGCCAGACCGGGTTTGAGCACCTTGATCATGCCAGCACCTCCTGCAACGACTTGGGATAGCCCACTGGATCGGCCAGAAAGGCATCCAGTGAAAACTCGACCGGGCGGATGAGCAGGTCGAAGCGCCCGGCTTCCACCTCTGCGACAGCCTCGTCATAGGCTTGCCGGTCAAGCGGTTTGAACTGGACGATATCGCCCGGCCGGAAGAACACCATGTGCTCTTTCAGGTAGGCCAGCTTCTGCTGCGGGTCATAGATCGGCGCGGGAGTGACGCCAAACATCTGATAACCGCCCGCTCCGCGTACCGAATAGATGCAGCCGAAGCAGCCGCCGTGGCCGAGTGTGTGTTTGGGCGTATCGGTGCGCGGACGCAGGTATTTGGGCACCTGCAGCTGACGCTCGCGCTCCACCATCTGGAACATGAACGGCAGACCGGCGACAAAACCGACCATCGAAACGAACCACGGTGCTCCGCTGTGCGCGGCGATGAAAGCATCGACATCCGCCAGGTTATTGATGCGTGCAGCGTATTCCAGGTCGGTGGAACCGGGGTCCTGATGACGATCACGAAAACGCATCAGGGTTTCGTGGGTCCATGGATCGTTGTACAGCACCGGGATTTCGATAATCCGGGTCTGCAAGGTACGTTCGGCGACCGCACCGGCCTCGGCCGCCCTTACCGCTTCGAGTAAGACGTGCGGTGCGATACGGTCCGGGTCAAAACGAATCTGGAATGACGCGTTGGCCAGGCACACGTCCAGCACACCGTCCAGCGCCAGACGCTCGACCGCACGGGTCACCGCCAGTCCCTTGAAAAATGCTTCCAGCGACATACTGTCACTGACCTCGGCGAACAGATGTTCATCAGCGCCAAAGCTGTAGCGAATCGGATCAGCCATGTCTGTTCCTTTCTTGAAATCGTTGTAGAACGGCAGGCAAAAATCAGTAACACGGCTCGTACGTCTGTGCACACGATGCCTTTTATTCAACGCGGTGCACGCACCTTGATGCCCGCAGCGTCTAGCGCCAGGCGTGTCGCTTCTGCAAGGTCCAGCGCGCCCGGCGTGTCGCTGTGCAGGCAGATCGAATCGAATTCGATGCTCAGGTCCTCACCCTCGACAGTACGCACCAGACCTTGCAGGCACGCGCGCACCACTCGGGCTGCGACTTCGGTCGGGTCCAGGGCGCGTACGTGACGGGTGAAGACGATGGAGCCGCTGAGGTCGTAAGCGCGATCAGCGTAGAACTCGCGGATCACCGGCTGGCCCAGCTCCTCAGCGATCTTGCAGATAACCGAACCGGGCATGCAGTAAAGCAGCAAATCGGGCTCCAGGCGCTGCAGGTTTTCCACCAGCAGGCGGGCTGCGGCTTCGTCCCTGGCCAGGTGCATGTACAAGGCACCATGGGGTTTGAAATGCTGCAAGGCCACGCCCTGCACCCGCGCCAATTCGCGCAGGGCTCCCAGTTGGTAGAGCATGTCGTCGACCAGTTCCTGAGGCGTCGAGTTGATATGCCGGCGACCAAAGCCGACCAGATCGCGGAACCCCGGGTGTGCGCCGATGGCAACGCCCAGGCGTTTTGCCTGCTCGATCGTGCGGCGCATGGTGCCAGGGTCACCCGCGTGAAAACCGGTCGCAACATTGGCGGAGCTGATATAGGTCATCAATTCAGTATCGACGCCGTCACCAATGGTCCACGCGCCAAAGCTTTCACCCATGTCCGAGTTGAAATCCACCTGCATGGCTGTTGCTCCTGTGGCTGGCCGGACAAGGGGCTATCCGGCTTCATGCAAACCACGTTAAATTCAGTCGCACCCCTTGGGTAGATCTATTAACAGATACGCTATCTTCTGAAAAACAGATACCCCGCCCGGTAGAACCTCTGTCTGGAGTGCTTATGTCCCTGACCCTGCGCCAGGTCCGTTATTTCGTGGCAACTGCCGAGATCGGGCAGATATCGCAGGCGGCCATTCACCTGAACATTTCCCAATCGGCGGTCACCACGGCGATCAAGGAACTGGAGGGCATGCTCGGCACCCTGCTGTTTCAGCGCTCGGCGCAGGGCATGAGCCTGACTGAAGCAGGCCGCCACTTTCTCAACAGGGCTTACGTCATCCTGCGCAGCGTCGATGATGCGCTGAACAGCCCGCTGCCCGATATCCGCGCCAGCGGCGTATTGCGCCTGGCCGCCAGCTACACGGTCATCGGCTACTTCCTGCCGCATCACTTACAGCGCCTGGAACACTGGCACCCGGACGTCGCCATCGAGGTGCATGAGCAGGAACGACAAGCCATCGAACAAGGCCTGCTGCAAGGTCGCTTCGACATGGCGGTGGTGCTGACGGCAAACATCACTCACCCGGATATCATCTCGGAAACGTTGTTCAACTCCGAGCGCCGCCTGTGGCTGTCCAGCCATCACCCACTGTGCCAACGCGCTTCTGTCAGCCTCGCCGATGTCGCGCAGGAGCCCTATATCCTGTTGACCGTCGACGAAGCCGAACAAAGCGCCATGCGCTACTGGGAACTGGCCGGGCAACAGCCCAACGTCAGAATCCGCACCAGCTCGGTGGAAGCCGTACGCAGCATGGTCGCCAACGGCAGCGGCGTGGCGATCCTTTCCGATCTGGTGCATCGTCCCTGGTCGCTGGAAGGCAAGCGTATCGAAACGATCACCGTCACCGACACGGTAACGCCCATGAGCGTCGGCCTGGCCTGGCACCGCGAACGTGAATTGAGCCCGGCCATGCAGGCCTTCCGCAACTATTTTCATGACGCATTTCTGGCCCCGCAGCAGCTGTCGGCACGGCGTTGAACTACCCGTACGCTATTGCTGATGGCGTGCCGGTGGCCGAGCGACAGGCGCATGCTCGGCCATCAGCTCGGTGATCCAGCCGATAAACACGCGGACCTTGATGCTGATGTGCCGGTTCGGCGGGAAGGCCACGTACATCGGCATGCTGTCCAGCTGCCAGTCTTCGAACAACGGGACAAGGGCTCCGCGCTCCCGATACGGCCTGGCCATGTAGTCCGGTAGCCAGAGAATGCCCATTCCGGCCAACCCAGCGGCAACGTAGGCATTGCCATCATCCACCGCCAGCGTATAGCGCCCCTGTACATGGACCTTTTCTCCGTCGCGGTGCATGGCATAGGGCAGCGCCTTGCCGGTGCGCGCCCACAGATAGCCGACGATGCGATGGGCCGAGTCTTCGAGTTCTTGCGGATGAACAGGCGTGCCCATACGCTGCAGATACTCCGGCGCGGCGTAAACGCCCAGTTGCAGGTCGCCCACCCGCCGCGCCATCAGCGACTGATCGGCTATTTCGCCACCCCGCACCACGCAGTCGACGTTCTCGCCAATCAGATCGACCATACGGTCGCTGACGCCCATATCGATCTGAATGTCCGGATAACGCGCATGAAAGCCTGGCAAGGCGGGCATCAGCAGCATGCTGGCCAGCGGGCTGGGCACGTCCACGCGCAATCGTCCTCTGGGCAGCGACGCTGCACTGGACAGACTGGTCTCAGCGTCATCCATGTCGGCCAGCAGCCTGACCACGCGCTCGTAAAACACCGCACCGTCGGCAGTCACGTTGACCCTCCGCGTGGTGCGATTGAGCAGCTTGACCCGCAAACGGGCCTCCAGTTGCTGCACCAGTTGCGTCACGCTGGTCTTGCTCATGTGCAGCGTAGCCGCAGCCTTGGTGAAACTGCCGGTTTCCACCACGCGGGCAAACGCTTGCATTGCGTCGAAACGATCCATCCTCGCCCCCGCCTGTCTTGCCTCATCAGCCTGTCGATTGTTTGGGTTTCCCAAACAGTGCTGAGTACGGTTGCTCGTTTATCGCGCTGACGCAAGACCCTACTGTGGCTTCAACGCTGATTTCAGCTTTCGTACCCAAGTGTTGATGGAGACACCCATGACCCAACGTGACGTCGTTTTTCCGGCTGGCCGCCAGGCGCTTTACGAGCGCAATCGCTATTCGCCCGCCCTACGCTCCAATGGTTTTCTGTTCGTGTCCGGACAAGTCGGCAGTCGCGAAGACGGCTCACCCGAGCCGGATCTGGAGAAGCAGGTGCGCCTGGCGTTCAACAACCTGAATGCCATCCTGCTGGCCGCCGGTTGCACGTTCGACGATGTGGTCGACGTGACAGTGTTCATTGTCGATCCCGAGGCCAGGTTCGAGCGGATATGGAAAGTGATTCCAGAGTTCTGGGGCGACGCGCCGCACCCGACCCTGACCGGCGTCGGTGTGACCTGGCTGTATGGCTTCGATTTCGAGATCAAGGTCATCGCCAGGCTGCCGGAAGCCGTCGAGCAATAACCGGGCGGCGCAGGTCCGCTCAGCGGCGAATCGGCACCACGCGCTCGCTTGCATCCGCTGCCAAAGGCTCTTCGAAATGCTGGAAAAACTGCCCGGACACCACATGATCGAGAAACTGCGCCTGCTCTTCGGTGGCCAGACGTATCGGCGAGTAGCCGTCGGCATCGGGCACAGCGAAAAGGCGCGCCTTGCGTTCGTGAGCCACCGCGATGAACGCCCTTTTCTCTTCGTCGGACATCAACGAAAAGTAATCGGAAAGATTTTCCAGCGAGCGCACCGCCAGATCCTGGTCGAGCTGCTTGTCATCCGTGAACATCAAATGCCAGACGAAATCGAAAGAAAGCTCAGCGAGGGCACGCATAGACGGGGTTCCGTGGGGTCGAGAGGTGCGAGATTCACTGTTCGCTACGATTCGGTCAAGCGCTAAAGGATGACCTGCGTGAGGCGTAGCGTTTAAAGCAGGAAAATGTCGCATTTGCGGGTATGTTCCTGGCTAGACACGCTCGGACGCACAGTGGGGATTCTCGATCAGCAGCGCCATGCCCTGCCCGCCGCCGACGCAGGCTGCCGCGATACCGTAGCGCAGGCCCGTATCGCGCAATTGCCGGGCCAGGGTCATGACCAGACGCAGCCCGGTGGCGGCCAATGGATGGCCCAGGCCCAGTGATCCACCCAGGCAGTTGAGCCGCTCGTGGTCAAGCTCCAGCGTTTGTGCCACTGCCAGAACCTGAGCGGCCTGCGCTTCATTGATTTCCAGTCGACCGATATCCCTCAGTGCCAGCCCGCTGCGCTGCAACAGCAAGCGGATCGCAGGTGCGGGGCCAATACCCATGAACTCTGGGGCGACACCCGTCACCGCGCTGGCCAGCAGGTGCGCCAACACCGGTCGCGTCGATTGTGAAGCACGCCCCACCAGGGCCGCCGCCGCGCCATCGACCACCGCACAGCTATTGCCTGCGGTCTGCACACCGTTCGCGTGAATGGCGCGCAGACGCGACAGCGCTGCCAGATGGGTCGCACGCGGATGGCTGTCCTGCGCGACCACTTCAACCCCTCGCGGCAACTCGATGCCGCGCGGCTGATAGCCTTCCAGCGCAAAGCGCTCGCTGCTGACCGGGACAATTTCCTCGGTCCATTTGCCGGAAACCTGCGACTGCAGCGCCCGCTCATGGCTGAGCAAGGCATAGCGGTCCACTGCTTCACGGCTCAACCCATGCCGTTTGGCGAGGTTGTCTGCGGTGGCGATCATGTCCATCGCCGGTGCCGGGTCATACAGCGCTTCCCAGAGAAAATCCTTGAACTGCACGGCGGCACCGAGCGAGAAGCCATTGCGGTGGGTATAGGCCGCGATCGGGTTGCGCGACATGGACTCGGCGGCGACGCACAGCGCCATCTGCCCGCCTTCGCCCACGTGCAAGGCGGCCTGGCGCAACAATTCGAAACCGGTGGCGCAGATGCGCTGCACACCCAGTGCCGGAACGCTTTGCGCGACGCCGCTGTACAGGCCGATGTGCCGGGGCAGCAGGTACGCATCGAAACTGGCCTGCTCCATCGAACCGGCCAGTACGCTGTCGACCTGATCCGGCTCGATGTCAGCACGCGCCAGGACCTCGCGGCCGACCTTGATACCCAGGTCGATGGGCGAGACAGCCGCCAGAGCGCCGCCCAGATCCACCCAGGGCGTGCGCACCGCATCGAAGATGGCCACGTCGCTGAATGCCGAATACTGCCCGCCGCCACTCATGCCTTGGGCGCTGCCCTGAGCTTGTCCGGGGCCTGATCACGGTACAGCGCTTCGACCTTGTCTGCGCGCCACTGCAGGACGGCGCGCTGGTTGATCGACCCCTTGTCGGTGATTTCGCCGCGATCAATGGACGCGGGCTGATCAAGCAGCACGATCCACTCCAGCCGGCTGGCGTTGCCGTTCGCGCCCTGGTTCAGGCGCGCCAGCCAGTCGGCGAACCATTCGCGTACCGGCGCACTGGCCAGTACCTGTGCATCCGTGGCCTGTGCATCCAGCGCGGCCAGTTGCCGACACTCGTGCACCCTGGGAAACACCAGCGCCCCGAGGCATTCGCGGTCAGGCGCGGTGATGACCACATCCTGCACGTACGGTGAGCCTTCCAGCACCGCGCGGTTGCGCATCGGCCCGACGCTGACGAACACGCCCGACGACAGTTTGAAATCCTCGGCCAGTCGCCCGTCGAACATCAGGCCCAGCTCCGGTGCAGCAGGATCGGCAAGCTTGATTGCATCGCCGGAGCAATAGAAGCCGTTCTCGTCGAACACTTCGGCCGTCTGCTGCGGCGAGCGCCAGTAGCCCGGCATGATGTGCGGACCACGAAACCGCCCTTCGAGCTTGCCATCCACCGGCACCAGACACACTTCGCATCCCGGTGCGGGCAGGCCGATGTACCCGGCCACCGACAAGGGCCCGGTAGTAAAGGTGCAGGACGGCGCAGCCTCGGTCATGCCCAGCCCGGCCATCATGCGAATCCGCTCGCCGCAATGCTGCTCGGCCACCCGGTCAAGACGATCCCAGATGCTTTGCGACAGGCCGGCAGCGGCGAAGAAGAACAGCTTGATGCGCGAGAAGAATCGCTCGCGCAGCTCGGCGTCCTGCTCCAGTGCGCTGACCAGCTCCTCCCAGCCCTTGGGCACGGTCAGGTAAGCGGTAGGCGAAATTTCCTTGAGGTTGCGCAAAGTCTCGGCGAAGCCTTGAGCGGTGGGCTTGCCGTTGTCCAGATAGAACGTGCCGCCGTTGTACAGCACGATACCGATGTTGTGACTGCCGCCGAAGGTATGGTTCCAGGGCAGCCAGTCGACCAGCACGGGCGGTTCTTCGCCGAACACCGGGAACGTCTGCAACAGCATCTGTTGATTGGCACACAGCATGCGCTGGGTAGTCACCACCGCCTTGGGCAGTTTGGTCGAGCCCGAGGTGAACAGAAACTTGGCGATGGTGTTGGGGCCGCTGGCCAGGAAAGCAGCCTCGGCCTCGCTGCCACCCGGCTCTTCGAGCAGGCTGGAGAAGCTCAGATGAGGCCTGCCATTGAGCTGCCCGCGTACAGTGATGACGGGCGTGTCCGCAGGAATGATCGCATCGATGGCACGCTGGAACGGCGCGGCATCGCTGACAAATACCAATCCTGGCCGCAATACGTCGCAGACGTGGCGTAACTTGGCGAAATCCTGAGACATGACCGAATACGCCGGTGATACCGGGCAGTAGGGAATGCCGGCGTACATGGCGCCCAGAGCAAGCTGCAAATGCTCGATGTCGTTACCTGACAGCAGCGCCAGCGGTCGATCGGCGGAAAGGTCGTACGCCAGCAGGCTCTGTGCGATAGCGCGCACATCAGTCAGCATCTCGGCATAACTGACCTTGCGCCAGCCGCCACGGCTGTCGCGGGCGGCAATGAAGGTCTGTTGCGGACGCAACTGCGCCCAGTGCACCAGTCGGTCAAGCAGCCGGTCGGGCAATCGTGCCAGGGGCTCCAGGGAACGCATGTGCAGAACGCCCTGCTCTTCCCGCACCTCGATGGGCGGGTGGCCGATGGAGACCTGGCGGTAGCGCGGTTGATTATCTTCACTCTGCAGCGTTGACGATCTGATATCGGAACTCACGTGCGTTCTCTCCATCAAGGTACGCAGGCGCCAAACGCCATGCAGCGGTTCGGGCCAAGCGTTGCAGCACCAGGCTGCAGCCTTGTTATTGTTGTGCCTGACTCACCGGCGGCCCAGTCTTGTGCAAAGACCGTTGCCGCCGGCCTGGAAGGGTTCAGATCGGAGGGTTCAGATCGGATGCCTCATATCGGATAGTGCCGTGCCCCGTTTTGCAACGTCACCCAGCGCAACTGGGTAAAGTGCTCGATCGAAGCCTTGCCGCCGAAACTGCCATAGCCACTGGACTTCACCCCGCCGAAGGGCATTTGTGCCTCGTCGTGCACGGTGGGTCCGTTGATATGGCAGATCCCGGACTCGACCCGTTGCGCAAGCGCCAGGGCCCGGCTGGTATCACGACTGAAAATCGCCGCCGAGAGACCGAACTCCGAATCGTTGGCCAGCCGCAACAGCGCCTCGTCACCGTCGCCGCGCAGCACCACGGCCACCGGGCCGAAGGACTCTTCGCGGTACAGGCGCATGGCATCTGTCACACCATCGAGCAGCGTCGGTTGCAGAATGCTGCCCTGCAACTGCCCGCCAGTTACCAGCGTTGCGCCAAGCGCCACCGCGTCGTCGATCAAGCCCTTGATGCGCGTCCCGGCACCCACGTCGACCAGCGACCCGAGAACCGATTCACTGTCATCCGGATTACCGGCGCGCAAGGTTTTGATCTTGGCCGTCAGCTTGGCAACGAAGGCGTCGGCGATCTTGTGGTCCACGATCAGTCGTTCGGTGGACATGCAGATCTGGCCCTGATTGAAGTAGGCGCCAAAGGCTGCGGCCTCCACTGCTGCGTCGAGATCGGCGTCGTCGAGCACCAGAAACGGTGCCTTGCCACCCAATTCCAGCAGTGCCGGTTTCAGATACCGTGCCGACAGTTCACCGACAATGCGGCCTACATGCGTGGAACCGGTGAAATTGACCCGTCGCACTGCCGGGTTGGCAATCAGACGATCGACAATCGCTGGCGCATCGGCCGGCGCGTTGCTGATCACGTTCACCACACCGTCACCCAGTCCGGCGTCCTGCAGCACCTGGCCGATCAGCCGATGCACGGCGGGGCTGAGCTCCGAAGCCTTGAGCACCACGGTATTGCCGCAGGCGAGTGGCATGGCGATAGCACGCGTGGCAAGAATCACCGGCGCATTCCACGGCGCGATACCGAGGACCACACCGCAGGGCTGGCGCAGCGCCATGGCAAAATTGCCGGGAACATTGGAGGGGATGACATCGCCGGTAATCTGCGTCGTCATGGATGCCGCTTCACGCAGCATGTTGGCGGCCAGCTGTACGTTGAAGCCGTACCAGTTGGCCATTGCTCCGGTTTCGCCGGCCGCAGCGATGAATTCGCCGCTGCGGGCCTGCAACTGCGCGGCAGCTTCGAGCAGACGCGCCCGACGCTCGCCGGGCACCATCGCCGCCCAGCCGGGGAACGCAGCCTGAGCGGCTGCGACCGCCGCATCGGCATCTTCCAGAGTCGCCGCGGCCACCCGCGAAACCACCTCGCCAGTCACCGGGTTGCAGCGTTCAAATGTACGTCCGTCACTCGCGGGGCACGACTGGCCGCCGATCAGCAGGGGCACGTCCAGCATGGTGATTCCTCTTTATTATCTTTATCAGGAACTACAGACTCGGTTTTAAAATTTCTGGTTACCCGACTAGCGCTTGTACGCTTCCAGACCAGGCTTGATGCTCTTGTCATCGAGGAACTGCTTCATGCCCTGCTCGCGCCCGCCTTCCTTGTCCAGCAGACGTGACTGGTCGAGCTTGGCGTACAGGTAATCTTCGTTCTGCTCCCAGGTCAGTTCGCGGCAGCGTTTGAAGCCGTGCTTAGCGGCGCGCAGTACCACCGGATTTTTTTCCAGCAGATTGTTGGCCAGATCGATGGTCACCTGACGCAGTTGCGCCAGCGGTACACTTTCATTGACGAGGCCCATTTCAGCGGCCTTCTGACCGTTGAAGGTTTTGCCGGTCATGATGTAGTACAGCGACTGACGGTGGCCCACGGTGTCGGCCATGGCCTTGCTCACCAGGTTGCCGGGCGGAATACCCCAGTTGATTTCCGACAGGCCGAAAGTCGCCTCATCGGCGCAGATCGCCAGATCACAGGCCACCAGCGGGCTGAAACCACCACCGAAGCACCAGCCGTTGACCATCGCGATGGTCGGCTTGGCGTACATGCGCAACATCTTCCACTGCCACTGGGAGGCTTCGCGACGGATTTTTTCCTGAAGAATTTCCGGTCCGGCGTCCACCTCGCGGAAATACTCCTTGAGGTCCATGCCAGCGGTCCACGCCTCACCCGCACCGGTCAACACCAGAACGCCCGCATCCGGATCCTGCTCGAGGGTTTCCAGCACATCGATCATTTCGCGGTTCAGGGTCGGGCTCATGGCGTTGCGTTTTTCCGGCCGATTGAGGATGACCCACGCAATACCTTGCTCGATCTCGACCTTGATGGTTGACCAGCGGCCTTCATATTTGCTCATGGCGATGCTCTCTTGTTCTGGGCTTGAAGATGACTCAAAGCTAAACCGCAAATATAGTTATGTCAATTAACTGTTATTCATATTAATCAAAATCTCGGCACTCCGTCCGAACAGGCGGGTCACAGTCACTTAACCCCATAGCTATCGTTCGCCAACCTCGGCAAACTGATCGGCTGATTGACCCATCAAACCACAAGGACCGCATTTTCAATGGCCAAGCCATCTGACATCGCCGACGTTTGCCAGACACCCGTACAGGCTGCCGAGGCACGTTTGCCAACGGATTCTGCGCTGGATGATCTGATCGGTTATGCCATGCGCCGCGCACAGCTCAAGCTGTTCCAGAACCTGATCGGACGTCTTTCCGCACACGACCTGCGCCCGGCGCAGTTCTCGGCACTGGCGATCATCGAGCAGAACCCGGGTCTCATGCAGGCAGACCTGGCCAAGGCGCTGGCGATCGAACCGCCTCAGGTCGTCCCGTTACTGAACAAGCTCGAAGAACGCGCGCTGGCCGTCCGGGTGCGTTGCAAGCCGGACAAACGCTCGTACGGCATCTTTCTCAGCAAAAGCGGTGAAACACTGCTGCGCGAGCTGAAACAGATCGCCGTGGACAGCGACCTCGAATCCACCGCAGCGCTGGATCAAAAGGAACGTCAGGACCTGCTCAGGTTGCTGAAAAAGGTGTATCAATCGTAAACGGCTTCCCTGCCGTCAAGGTGGGGATAGTTACCAGAGCGGCAAGCTGTATTGCACGATGAAGCGTGTCTGGTTCTCGTCACGAAACGCTGCACCTGCCGGGAAGTCGTTGCGATAGATCGACTTGCGCGCCAGCAGCCCGACGTTCTTCAGCGGACCGCTTTGTACAACGTAGCCCAGCTCCATCTGAAACTCACGCTCCTTGCGATCATCGGCATTGAAAGCGGCCAGCTCGATGTTGTCGCCGCGCACATAACGCAGGCGACTGCGCAGCCCGACCAGCCCGATGGCCGTGAAGTCATAGTCGTAGATGGCTTGCCAGGTGCGCTCCTTGGCGTTGAGGAAGTCCGAGCTCATGGTCATCTCGCTCAACCCCATCAGCTCGGTACCCGAGACATAAGGCGTCGCCGTGTCGCCACTGGAATGCATGTAGCCAAGGCTCACGCTGTGCCCTCCCCACTTGTAGCCAAGCAGCGCGGACAGGTTCTGGTTGTCTACTTCGCCGGCCTTTGCACTGCCGGTATCGCGGCTGAAAAAGCTGCGCAGGTCGGTGGTCAGCACGCCGTCGCCAATCGCCAGCTTGTGCAACAGGGCCAGGGTGTTCTGGGTATAGAGATCGTCTACCTCGGCGTGATACGCACGCAGGCTCAGGTCCTTGTCGACCTGATAATCGCCTCCGGCATAAGCCATGTGCGACGACGTTGCCGCCCCGTTGAAACGGCGGTTCGGTGAAGCGATGCTGATGGCCTGGTAGTTGCTGGAGTCACGCTTGTTGACCCGGTCGATGTAGCCCGCGTTGAGGGTCAGGTCATCAATGTCCTTCGAGGTCAGCGTGGTGCCACGGAAGGTCTGCGGCAACAGTCGCGAGGGACTGGCGAAAGCGAACGGCAGGAAAATCGACACATCACCGGTCTTGACCGTAGTTTCGTGGAATTTCAGCTTGCCGGTCAGAGCCAGCCGCGAATACTCGTCAGCCGCCCGGCCATCACTGGCGGATGCCGGCAACAGCTCGGTGCCGCTGCGGTCTGGCGAAGAATCCAGTTTCACCCCGACCAGCGCTCGCGCGTCCAGTCCGAACCCTACCGGTCCCTGGGTAAAACCGGATTCCGCGTTCATGATGAAGCCCTGCGCCCACTCCCGAGTCGCAGTCTTGGCGCCATCATCCTTGTAATCGCGATCCATGTAGTAATTGCGCAGCGTCAGGGTGCCGTGGCTGTCATCCAGAAAACCCTGCGCCTGTGCAGGGTCGGGAATGGCACTGATACCCAGCAGGCCCAGCGCGAGGCCACAACGTTTTCCACGAAAAAAGGGAGCTGACACAGCGCTTGCTGCATCATGAGCGAGCTTCGACATGTTCGGTGTCCACTTATTGTTGTTGTTTTTGGAGTCGGTCCGGCGCTTGATTGCAGGTCCGTGAGCAGAGAATTGAAAGATTCTGCGGCCACGTCAATCCAAAGTGATCGATAATCGAACATTAATATTATTAACTACTTTACCAGTCGCTCGACATTCATCTTCTAACTCAATGTTTTTAAAAGACTAAGATCCGTTTTTTACGAGTATTTCGACCAGATTCAATTTTTAGTTATTTTTATTACCTTGATAACTACCTGTCACAACGCCTCGATTGGCGCTAGGGAACAGGCTTTTCTCCACAACAAAAACAACAATGAGGCTTGCCATGAACAGTCCGTTACGTCGATCGACGCTGACCATTGTCTTGTGTTTTATCGTTGCGCTCATCGAAGGTTTCGACCTGCAAGCTGCCGGAACGGCGGCCGCCGGGTTGCGTCAGACCTTCGCCCTTGATCCAAAAATGATGGGCTGGGTGTTCAGCGCAGGGATCATTGGGCTGCTGCCTGGCGCGTTCTTTGGCGGGTGGATTGCCGATCGCATCGGCCGCAAGAAGATCCTGGTGAGCGCAGTACTGCTGTTCGGGGTCTTTTCGCTGAGCACTGCGTATGTCGAGAGCTTTTCCGGCCTGTTGCTGGTGCGCTTCATGACCGGCCTGGGTCTGGGGGCAGCGCTGCCCAACCTGATTGCCTTGTGCGCCGAAGCCGTCAGCGAACGTCACCGCGGGCTGGCCATCAGCGTCATGTACGCAGGAGTGCCATTGGGTGGTGCCCTGGCGGCGGTCGTGGCCATGTTCACCAGCGAGCACTGGCAGACCACGTTCATCATCGGCGGTCTGGTGCCGCTGCTGGTGGTTCCACTGATGATCCTGTTGCTGCCCGAGTCCAGCGCTTTCAGACAGCAGACCAGCGCTGGCAGCGTTCGGTATTCAAGCGCCACTGCGTTGTTCGGCGAAGGCCGGGCGCGCACGACGCTGGCCTTGTGGCTCGGTTACTTCTTTACCCTGACCGTGATGTACATGCTGCTCAACTGGCTGCCTTCACTGCTGATCGGTCAGGGTTTCAGCAAGCCGCAGGCGGGCATGGTGCAGATGTTGTTCAACATCGGCGGCGCACTGGGATCGCTGTTGGGCGGGCTGTTGCTCGATCGTTGCAATGGTATCAAGGTGGTGCTGTTTGTTTATGCCGGTTTGCTCGCGGCGCTGGCAGGCGTGGGTCTGTCGGTCGGTATCGTACCGATGGCCATTGCCGGGTTTGCAGCCGGGGTATTTGTCATTGCCGCGCAGTTGGTGCTGTATGCGCTGGCCCCACCCTCCTACCCGACCTCGGTACGCGCCACCGGTGTGGGTGCTGCAGTGGCCATCGGTCGTCTCGGTTCGGTCGCCGGCCCCCTGGCGGCCGGGCAATTGCTGGGCGCTGGCGCTGGAACCGCCGGCGTACTGCTGGCCACCTCGCCAGGTCTGGTGATTGCGGCACTGGCGGCGATCACCGTGCTGTCCAGATCAATCACCGTCGAGAAGCGTGAGCTCAAGGCTGCAGAGTCGAGCTGATCAGACGCTATGCCATCGTCCCCACGCTCTGCACCCACCGTTATGCACAAGTCGTGTGGGAGCGAGCTTGCTCGCGAAGAGGTCGGTACAGCCTCCAGAAATAGAGCGTTTGGACTAACGTCTTTGTGAGCTATGCGGCTAGCCTGGCGTCCTGCCAGGCTACCCCCGGATCAGCGCCAGGACTCAGCCGTCACT
>NZ_AWQP01000066.1:0-88722 GCF_000972175.1 Pseudomonas syringae pv. coryli str. NCPPB 4273
CTGCGGGCAGAAGCTTGAAAATGTCACTACCACGCAGAGCGCTCATCGTTATGCGCACGTTCGCTTTTGACTCTGGCCGCAGGCCGTAGGAGCGAACTTGTTCGCGAACGGTATTGCAGACGGTGTATGTTCATCGTTCATGCCGCCCCTTTCGCGAACACGTTCGCTCCTGCGCCCTGCGGGCAAACGCCATCACCGGCTCAGGTAGGCGAACCGGCCTTTGAACGGTTTGCCGATGGGGTCGGCCAGGTCGCCGTGTTTGCTGGTGGTCAGGCCCAGATCCACCAGTGATTCGGCCAGTTTCACCGCCGCAGCCACGCCGTCGATGACCGGCAGGCCGATCGCCTCGCTCAGTTGCCTGCCCAGATCCGCCATCCCGCCGCAACCCAGCACAATGGCTCCGGCCCCTTCTTCGTCACGGGCGCGACGGGCCTGTTCGGCCATGCATTCGATGAGCTCCGGTCCGCTTTCCTCCAGCGCCAGCACCGGCAGATCGATACAACGCACCGATGTGCACAACTCACTGAAGCCATAACGCTGCAACAGATGCTCGGCAATGATCCGCGTGCGGGTCAGCGTGGTGACCACGGCAAAACGGGTAGAAATCAGGCTGGCCATATGAAAGGCCGCTTCGGCGATGCCGATCACCGGGGCGCTGGCGTACTCGCGTGCCGCCAGCAGGCCAGGGTCGCCGAAACAGGCGATAATGTGCGCGTCGACCTGTTGCTCGCGTCCCTTGCGCACTTCTTCCAGCACGCCCAGCGTCGCTATCGCCTCATCGAAATGACCTTCGATGGACACCGGGCCATCCGCCGGACTGCAGGCGATGATCTGCGTGCCGGGGCGCGCCACGGCTTGCGCGGCCAGGCCGATCTTGTGGGTCATGGCTTCGCTGGTATTGGGGTTGATTACTTGAATACGCACCGGAACTCCTTCAGCGCCGTTTGAAAATGCTATGAAAATCCACTGTCTCGCTGAGCGGCGTATCTACATTCAGGCTGGCGCGGATGCGGCGCAAATGCTCGGCCATCCACTCGCGTGCCTGTTCGCCTTGCCCGCTTTCGAGCAAGGCCAGCAAGTCGACATGCTGGCCACAATCACAGCCGACACTGCGTCGCGAGCCGTACACCGCCACAATCAACGACGACCGCGTGGTGAGCTGCGCGACTTGTTCGGTCAACACCTGATTGCCCGCCAGCGCGCTCAACTGCACATGAAAGCGCGCCGACAGTTGAATCGCTTCGCTGTGGCGCCCGGCGTGTTGCGCCTCATGCTCCTGAGCGCAGAGCGCACGCAGGGCTTGCAGACGCTGACCACCGACTCGGGTGGCGATATCGGCCATCAGCGCGGGCTCGATCAGTTGCCTGGCACCCAATACATCCTGTGCCTCCTGAGCCGACGGTTGCGCGACCTCAGCGCCACGCTTGGGGCGCAAGGTCACCAGTCGTTCCAGCGCCAGGCGCTGCAAAACCTTGCGAATGCCGGTGCGGCTGATCTCGAACACTTCGGCCAGGGCGTCCTCGGGCAAGCGCGTTCCCGGAGCGAGCCGGTGTTCGACGATGGCTTCCAGGACATGCTGGTAAATCTGTTCGTCACGGCCCTTTTCATCAGCGGCAGGCGTGAGAAACAACGGGGCACTGTCAGGTCGGATCATGGCTTCACATCACATTGGCATTACAGATCGTATACAAGAATAGTGCCTGATGCGGAACATGATGAGTAGCGCGATTTGAATAAAACGCCAGCTAGCCACTCAACTGAAAACGCATGAGTCGCACCGTAAATGAGCAAAAGCGCCCTGTTTACGTGCACTTCAAGCACCTGCTCGGACTTTCCCGATTTACCCGCCCGCCTGAGTGGAAACGCCCTAAAACAAGACTCGCAGCCATTCCCTATCAACGAGAAATCGCATGGCACATGTTTTGCGTACACGATCGTATACAAAAAAAACATCGATCGTACTCCGATCCCGTCACGACACACCGAGGGAGTCACGCAATGACAGATCAACGCCCAGCCGGGTACAGCCCGCGCCTGCACAACCACGATCTGGGGCCGGTGCCGCAGAAGTGGACCTGGTACAACATTCTGGCGTTCTGGATGAGCGACGTGCACAGCGTCGGCGGCTACGTTTTCGCCGCCAGTCTGTTCGCCCTGGGCCTGGCCAGCTGGCAGGTGCTGATCGCCCTGCTGGTGGGGATCTGCATCATTCAGGTGATTGCCAATCTGGTCGCCAAACCCAGTCAGCAAGCCGCCGTGCCCTACCCGGTCATCTGCCGCCTGGCTTTCGGCGTGTTCGGTGCCAACATTCCCGCCATCATTCGCGGGCTCATCGCCGTGGCGTGGTACGGCATTCAAACTTACCTGGCGTCCAGCGCACTGGTGATCGTGGTGCTGCGTTTCTTCCCGGAACTGGCCGCGTATCAAAGCGTGACGTTTCTCGGTCTGTCCTGGCTCGGCTGGTTCGGCTTTCTCGCGTTGTGGGTGGTGCAAGCCGCGGTGTTCTGGACAGGTATGGAATCGATCAGGCGCTTCATCGACTGGGCCGGCCCGGCCGTGTACGCGGTGATGTTCGCGCTGGCAGGCTGGATTGTCTGGCGCGCGGGCTGGGACAACATCAGTTTTACCCTGGCTGAAAAGGAGTTGTCCGGCTGGGCGGCGTTCGGCCAGGTGGTCATGGCCATTGCGCTGGTAGTCTCGTATTTCTCTGGGCCGACGCTAAACTTCGGTGATTTCAGCCGCTATTGCCGCAGCATGGCCGACGTGCGCCGCGGCAATTTCTGGGGTTTGCCGGTGAATTTTCTGGCGTTCTCACTGGTAACGGTGGTGATTGTTTCAGGCACGTTGCCGATTTTCGGTGAGATGATCCACGACCCGATCGCGACCGTTGCGCGCATCGACAACACCACGGCCGTGCTGCTCGGTGCCTTTACTTTCGTGACCGCTACGGTCGGCATCAACATCGTCGCCAACTTCGTTTCCCCCGCCTTCGACTTCGCCAACGTGGCGCCCAGCCGCATCAGCTGGCGTGCAGGCGGCATGATCGCTGCGGTGGCGTCGATCTTCATCACACCCTGGAACCTGTTCAACAACCCGGAAGTGATTCACTACACCCTGGACGTGCTGGCGGCCTGCATCGGCCCGCTGTTCGGCATCCTGCTGGTGGATTACTACCTGATCAAGAAGCAGCAAATCGATGTCGACGCCCTGTTCAATGACACGCCGAGCGGGCGCTACTGGTACACCAACGGCGTGAACTGGATCGCGGTCAAGGCATTGCTGCTCACCGCACTGGTCGGCCTGTGCTTCACCTTTGTCGAGTGGTTCAAACCGATTGCCAACTTCGCCTGGTTTACCGGCTGCATCCTGGGCGGCGCAGTGTTTTATGCGCTGACCCGCTGGTCGCCGGTGCAGGCTGCCAACCTGCCTGCGCCTGTCGGACAGCATTGAGATGTTGGCAAGACGCTAAGTACTTGAATGAAACCAGCGCTTTCAGGTGATTCGCCAGCCCCGGCATGACCTGAAAGCGCCGCCCTGCCTGCTCCGCTGAAAATAGCGCGCACCCTAGATGATATTAATTTAATATCACTCCCTCCAGGATCATGAAATGATCGAGTGTCACTCATCGCTTTGTCGGGCATCAGGCACAAAATAGAATAAATTTTGTACAACTTTCAGGCCGCTGCGCTGCCCTATGACTGAGTCTTTGTGAACCAGGCGTTCAAGTGGGTCGATAGTGATGAGCAATGATGTATCCGGCGGCAGGCCTTTCGCCCTTGAGCCACCCCTTCCCGCGGCGCAGGAAGCGGCCGAGCGGCTGCAACTTACCCTCGATTCGGGGGCAGTTGTCGGCACTTGGGTGTGGGACATCATTGCCGATCAGTTGACCGGCGATGAGCGTTTTGCCCGGACCTTCGGCTTGTGCCCGAAGCTGTGCGCCAAAGGCTTGCCACTGGAACTGGTGATTGCCTCCATTCATCCTGACGATTCGGCCAGAGTCGACAAGTCGATCGAGGAAGCGCTGCAGAGCAGCGAAACCTATCGATGCGAATACCGGGTTCTGCATGAAGACGGCATTTATCGCTGGATCGAAGCCAGCGGAAAAATCGAGCGCGACAGTCGCGGCAAACCTGTTCGCAGTCCGGGCGTGTTGCTCGATATAGACAGCCGTCGCACTGCCGAAGACGAGCGCGACCGGCTCAACGAGTTGTTGAGAATATTCACCGCTGCCGTGCCCGGCGTTGTCTACGCCAAGGATCTCGAGGGCCGCATGCTGGTCGCCAATCGTGGCACCGCTGATCTGATCGGCAAGCCGCCCGAGTTTTTCATTGGCAAGACGGACCTCGATTTCCTGGATGACCAGCAACAGGCGCGAATCCTCATGGAAACCGACCGCCGGATCATGCAGAACAACGTCAGCGAACAGATCGAAGAACAGGTCAACCTGGCTGATGGCTCTGCAGCGATATGGCTCTCGACCAAAGCGCCCCTGCTCGATGAAAACGGCGAGGTGATCGGTCTGATCGGCTCATCGATCGATGTCACCGCCAGAAAAAAAGCCGAAGAGGCGGTCAGAGAGCTCAACCAGACACTTGAACAGCGCATCGAACAGGCAGTTTTCGAACGCGAGCAAATCGAAGATGCCCTGCGCCACTCGCAGAAGATGGATGCCGTCGGGCAACTGACGGGGGGCATTGCCCATGACTTCAATAATTTGCTGGCTGGCATTTCCGGCAGCCTGGAACTGATCACCAAACGCTTGGCCCAGGGGCGCGTCGGTGACGTCGACCGTTACGTGTCGGTCGCCCAGGGCGCGGTGCGCCGCGCGGCGTCGCTGACCCACCGCCTGCTGGCGTTCTCTCGACGCCAGACACTGTCGCCGAGAGTCACCGACGTCAACGGCTTGATTCATGACATGGAAGAGCTGATCGCCCGTACCGTCGGCCCGGAGATAGACATAAAGGTCGTTGCGCAGAATGACCTGTGGCCTGCGTTGATCGACCACGCCCAACTGGAAAGCTCGCTGCTGAACCTGTGCCTGAACGCCCGTGACGCGATGCCCAACGGCGGGCGCATTATCATCGAGACTGCCAATGCGTCCCTTGAAGAGTGCACCGACCCGGACCACGGTATTCCCGCCGGCGAGCACCTGAGCATCCGCGTGACCGACACGGGCATTGGCATGAGTCCGGACATTGCCGCCAAAGCCTTTGAACCGTTCTTCACCACCAAGGCCATAGGTGCCGGCACCGGTCTCGGGCTGTCGATGGTGTATGGCTTTGTGCGCCAGTCCGGGGGGCAGATTCGCGTCGAGTCGATCGAAGGCCAGGGCACCAGCGTGGTCATGCACCTGCCCCGCCACACCGCTGAAAACGCTCCCCGCCCCGTCGAGCCGGAAGTCATCGAAGAACCGCCGCATCACACCGGCGAAACCGTTCTGATCGTGGACGACGAACCCTCGGTGAGGATGCTCGTCGCCGAAGTCATCAGCGGTCTGGGCTACAACTGCCTGGAAGCGGCAGACGCACAGTCAGGTTTGCAGATCCTGCAGTCGGACACACGCATCGACCTGCTGATCAGTGACATAGGTTTGCCGGGCGGCATGAATGGCCGGGAAATGGCCGATGCGGCCGGTGACTGTCGACCAGGCCTGCCGACCCTGTTCATCACCGGTTACGCCAAGACGTCGGTGCTGGACGATTGCCACTTGCGGCCTTGCACGCAAGTGCTGACCAAGCCGTTCGGGCTGGACGCACTGGCCGGACGGGTGACAGGCCTGATCGGCGCTGACGCGGTCGCCCGCGGATATTCGTAGGGTGAATCCGACCACGCCGGATGGTCGGTATTTTGTGGTCAATGGGCAACTCTGGCGATGCTCCAATCCCTCTTTGAGCGACGACGTCCGCCAGCATCTGGTGGATGAGCTGATGGCTGCGCGTCGTGCAGTCAAAGCTGCCAAGGCATCCGAAGACCCCGCAGCCCTGAAGGCGGCTCGGGCCAGTGTCGACAAGGCCAAAGTTGCCCTGGGCGAGCGCGGTGAAGTGTGGTGGACCGATGGCGCCGAGGATTTCAATCGGCGCAAGGTAAAAAACACGCCTTACGCACAGTGGTATTCAGAGCACGAAGCGTCGGAAAAACAGACAAGCAGTGAGTAAGCACGTTCATGCCACAACACGTGATGATCGACACCATTGTGCTGCTCGCTCACTTGTTTATTTGACACGCCTTTTCTCCGCAGAGGGGCGATAGCCGAAGTAGGAGCTGTAACACTTGCTGAAATGGCTCGGCGATACAAATCCGCACGCCACCAGCACTTCGGTTTGAGACAACTCGGTGTGCTGCAGCAACCGCCGAGCTTCGGTGATGCGAAGTTCCAGATAATAGCGCTGTGGTGTAGTGCCTAATTGCTCTTTGAACAATCGCTCGAGCTGACGTCGCGAACGCCCCCCATAAACGGCCAGCTCTTCCATTTCCAGAGGCTCCTCCAGATTCGACTCCATGAGCCGGATCACTTCGCGCAAAGGAGCGCTCACGGACAGTAACGGCGAGGTTTTGATACGCCGGTATCTGGACTCTTCGAATGACAGAATGTCTTCGATACCCTCTACCAGCGCCTTGCCATGCAGACCTTTGATCCACTCCAAGGCCATATGATAGGCGCCTGTCGGACTTGATGCGGTCAGTCGGTCCCGGTCTGCGACATGCGCTTCACTGGTGACCTGGCCCACGCTGGCAATTTCCGCGAGAGCGGGTCGATGCTCCGGGTGAATCGCGCATCGGTAGCCATCCAGCAAGCCGGCCCGCCCCAGGAACCAGGCGCCATTCCATAATCCTGCCAGGGTTACCCCTTGAGCAGCAGCGTCGCGCAATAAGCGGATCAGGCTATCGCTTGCCTTCAACTCGGTGCGATAGCCTCCGCAGATGACCAGCAGGTCCAGTCCTGCAAGGCTGTCACGCCCAAACAGCTCGTCCGGGCGAATCACCAGCCCAAGATCACTGACCACCTCGCCCTCACCAAGACCCAGCGTGGTGGTCGAAAACAGATCTCGTCGCAGCAGATTGGCCGTGACAATGGCGTCCAGCACCTGGGTGAAAGCAGGTAACGAAAAATGCTCCAGCAGAAGAAAACCGGCACACGTTTGCCGTGTGGACCCGGGGGTTTCCTCTTGCAGAAAGCGAAGGTTTTTCCCTTGCATTGCGTCGCTGAATTTACGCCTGGCGATCACTTGAAACCTCGCTTGATTCACGCCAATTGAACACCACTCTTGCCGACGTACCTGTGCCGCCTGGTGAACGGTCCATGTCTTTTATCCCCATAAAAACCGCAGAGCGCAGGAAACGTGAGACGTTGCAGAAAGGTATACATTGAAACCACGCGCTGAATGCGTTCCATGCACTTCATTTTTGTTTTCGTGACGTTATCAAAACATCATGAAAAACGCTGCGTCGCTTTCCGAAATGAATCCTGTCGTTTTGTGCACCGTCTATTTATATGACGGTCGGCATTCATTAATCAGCCTGCCAGCCGATAACACGCCGTTGCGTGCGCAGTACATCATTTCCGAGTAATACCTAAAGGCTCATACCGGCATGAGAAAATCGTTAAAATTCAGTCATAAAATCCTCTTGGCGGCGTCCCTTGTGGTGATCGCCGCCTTCACCCTGTTCACCTTCTATAACGATTATCTGCAGCGCAATGCGTTGCGCGTTCAGCTCAAGGAGAACCTTAACCAGACGGGCGAAAGCACCGCCGGCAATATCCGTAACTGGCTTTCAGGACGAATTCTTCTGGTAGAGAACCTGGCGGAAAACGCCTCTTCGCCTCAGTCCCCGGAAGAGCAGAATCGGGTGCTCGGCCAACCCACGCTTATCGCCACCTTCATGAGCATTTACCAGGGCAGAAGTGATGGCTCCTTCGTCACCCAGCCGCCTGATGACATGCCGGCCGATTACGACCCCAGAACCCGGCCGTGGTATGTCGATGCCGTTCGCGCCGGCAAAACCATCCTCACCGAGCCGTATCTGGACGCCGTGACCAAGGGTTTGATCGTGACCCTTGCCACACCGATCAAGGGTGAGTCTGGCGTGGCCGGTGTGATTGGCGGCGACCTGAGCCTGGAAATCCTGGTGAAGATGATCAGTTCGCTGCGGCTGCATGGCGACGGATACGCGTTTCTGGTCGACGCGAATGGCCGCATCCTGGTTCATCCGGACACCTCACTGGTGATGAAGACGCTGGCCGAGGTCTACCCGGCGAACACGCCCAGGCTGTCGCAAGACCTGAGTGAAAGCGAGCATGCCGGCAAGACTCAGATCCTGACCTTCGCTCACGTGGACGGCCTGCCCTCGGTCAACTGGTACGTCGGTGTAGCGATGGATAAAGACATCGCCTACGCGGCACTGGGCGAGTTCAGAAACTCGGCCATCGTGGCCACTGTGATTGCGGTGGTGCTGATCATCCTGCTGCTGGGCATGCTCCTGAGTGTCCTGCTGCGCCCACTGAACCTGATGGGTCGCGCCATGCACGATATCGCTGCCGGCGAAGGTGATCTGACCAAGCGTCTGATCATCGAGAGCCAGGACGAGTTCGGGCATCTGGGCAATGGTTTCAACCTCTTTGTAGAACGAATCCATGACTCGATGCGTGAAGTTGCCTCCTCCACCGTGCAGCTCAATGAAGTTGCCCAGCGGGTACTGAATGCGTCCAACTCGTCGATGCTCAACTCCGATCAACAGTCCCACCGCACCAACAGCGTCGCCGCAGCCATCAATGAACTGGGCGCCGCAACGCAGGAGATCGCCCAGAATGCCGCGCGCGCATCGGGTCACTCCAGCGATGCACGGACACTGGCGTCGGACGGGCAGGATGTGGTCGGGCAGAACATCTCGGCCATGAGCCGTCTTTCCAAGCGCATCAGCAGCGCAAGCGAGCAGATCGAAACGCTGAATACCAAAACAGCCAACATCGGCCAGATCCTGGACGTGATTACCGGCATCTCGCAACAGACCAATCTATTGGCCCTCAATGCGGCCATCGAGGCCGCGCGTGCGGGTGAAGCTGGCAGAGGTTTTGCCGTGGTCGCCGATGAAGTCCGCAGCCTGGCGCACCGAACCCAGGAATCAGCGAGCCAGGTGCAAGAGATGATCGAGCAACTGCAATCCGGTGCTCGTGAAGCCGTGTCGATCATGAACGACAGCCAGCGCGAAAGCGTTGAAACGGTCGAGATTGCCAACAAGGCCGTGACAAGTCTGGAGAACGTCACCGAGCGTATCGGCGAAATCGACGGCATGAACCAGTCGGTGGCGACTGCCACCGAAGAGCAGACCGCCGTCGTTGAAGCGATTAACGTGGACATCACCGAGATCAATACGCTGAACCAGCAAGGCGTAGAGAACCTGAACGCGACCCTGCGTGCGTGCACTGACCTTGAACAGCAGTCCACCCGGCTGACGCAACTGGTGGGCAGTTTCCGAATCTGAGGTGCCAAGGCCGCTGCCGGGAACTGTTCGGCAGCGGCCTGCCTTGCATAGATGTCGGGGAATAGCGCCAATCTCTCGTTTTGGCGGTATGGTTATGCTTTCTTATGAGGGTGATCCATGGCCGTCCAAAACCCCAACAGTTCTCAAAAGCACCTGGCGGTGCTGATCGATGCCGACAATGCGCCAGCAGCGATCGTAGAAGGCCTTTTCGAAGAGATCGCCAAATATGGCGTGGCCAGCGTCAAACGCATCTATGGTGACTGGACCGGCCCGCAACTCGGCGGCTGGAAGAAAGTTCTGCTCGACTACTCCATCCAGCCCATCCAGCAGTTCGCCTACACCAAAGGCAAGAATGCCACTGACAGCTCATTGATAATCGACGCTATGGACTTGCTCTACACGCGTCGTTTCGACGGGTTCTGCCTGGTGTCCAGCGACAGTGACTTCACACGCCTGGCTTCACGTTTGCGTGAGGAAGGTCTGACCGTTTATGGCTTTGGCGAAGAAAAGACACCCAAACCCTTCGTGGCGGCCTGCGACAAGTTCATCTACATCGAATTGCTTCGTGAAGAGATCACCACACCGGCCACCGGAGACTCTACGCCGGATGCAGCTGCAACACCGAGCAACGTCAAATCAGTGGCAACCGAGCCGAGCAAGAAACCCAAAGCCCCTGTGGGCCTCATTGCAAAGATAATGGACGATATTGCTGATGAAGACGGCTGGGCCCCCTTGGGCGCCATTGGCACGAACATCACCAAACTGCGGCCTGAGTTCGATCCTCGTACCCATGGCTACAAGAAACTGAGCGATTTGATCAAAGGCTATCCACAAACGTTCGAGCTACAGGCCCGTCCGGCCTCGGGCGGAACGGCAGTGCTCTATGCGCGGCATAAGCTGCAGGGCAAGTGAGGTTCGTCAGTCCGGGACTGACGGTTGCGACTGTCGGTTCTTTCCTGACGCTGTAGCTGGAACGGCACCGTCGATCACATGTAAAAAAGGTCAGCCTGAAAACTCCGGTCTTCCAGGACGGCCGCACCTGTCTCGGTAACACCAAGAACAATGTGCTGGACATAGGGAAACGAGATGTCGTGCTCCAGCACAGCGGCTGAAACCAGCAGCCCCTCTTTGACCAGCTCATCAATCATGGCCATAAAATCCCCGGCCGCCGGCACGTCTGATTGAAGACGTATCAACGCGAGATAAATTTGACCGGACGTCAACTTTCCAGGGCGAACGAAGTTCGCGCTGCGGACGATTTCAAGCACCGCCAATTCATCGGAAAAATTATTAAAACCCATAGCGGCCTCCAACTTCTGAAGACGCTGACTCGCCTGTCCGGCTACATCAGGACTTTTAAAAGAAGCTCAGCTCGTGATGAGCGGAAACGCATCTGGCTTCCGTTATTCATCTTGCAATTAAACGAGCCAGATCCAGCTGGCACATACGGATTTCATGAAGCTGCGTGTAGACGCTTTAGAGTGGAATCGTTGGAAAGGCCATCCGTTGCGGATGCCGTTAACGATGATCCGGTTTCAGAAATTTCATCGCTTCCGTAATCACCGAAGGGTGATCAATCAGCCGATTGTGGCCAAGCCCTTCAGTGGTAAACAGACGCGCCCCCGGCCATAGTTCTGCAAAACGAGCGCCCTTTTCCCACGGTGTTTCACGGTCACGGCGGTCATGAATGACCAGGGCGGGACGATCAAGCAGCGGCAGTCGCGAACTGGCGTCGTAGTCTGCAAAGCGGCGACCGGTCAGCGAATGCAGGACGCCCTCGAAAGGTTTGAATACTGTGTGGGCAACACCGACTGAATCGAACAGTTGAAGGACGCTGTCCGTAGGTGCCAGGAACGGCGCAATCAGGATAAAACGATCAGGGCGCCACGACTGTTCCTGAGCGAAAACAATCGATGAAGCACCCAGTGAATGCGCTATCACCGCCGCAGGCTTTCCGAAATGGCGTCCCACGTGCTGCTGCACAGCCACGAACTGGGTCATATGACTGATGCTGCCCGCGCTCAACCCGTGCGCGGGCTGATCGAACCCCACCACGGCGTAGCCCATCGAGCGCAGTAACGGCACCCATCCGATAAAACGCATCGCGTAACTTGACCAGCCGTGGGCCAGCAACACATATGGCTGGCTGGAGGGATCGCCCCAGACATAAGTGGCAATTCTGATGCCGTCCAGTTCAAGGCTACCGGTTTGCACATCCGTCGCTGTACTCAGGATTTCGGCAGCCTTGGCACGTCCGGACGCCTGCGGAGTCACAAAACGTCGAGCGAGATATCTTCCGGTGATGCCCGGTAGAATACGGCTGATCAGCGTGAACGTGCCGCGCAGCGTCAATAGTCGAAGCCTGTTGATGATGTCGCTCATCGGTATTCCCCACGCCCGTCAGATGATCTGGCGCCATTAGAACAGCCTATCTTGTCACTGACAAGATAGGCTGAACCGATGGGAATATAACTTTTGTTTCATGATAGGGAGCCTTACATGTCGACTTCAGACGCCCCACGGACCTACCACCACGGCAATCTGCCCGCCGTCCTGCGTCAGGCCGCCTGGGATATCGTGGGGGAAGCGGGAGTCCGCGGCATGTCACTGCGCGAGTGCGCCAGACGGGCGAATGTCTCTCATGCCGCCCCCGCCCACCATTTCGGCTCTCTGGAAAATCTGCTGGCGGAGGTGGTGGCCGATGGGTATGAGCGCATGGCCGACGTCATCATTGCCGTGCAACAGGAACTTGACGACACCCTCCTGGGTTGCGGCATTGGTTATGTAAGTTTCGCCAGAAGTTACCCCGAGCACTTCCGGTTGATGTTTGGCGCGGGTGTAAACCGCACGTTACCCAGGCTTCTAAAATCGGGTGAACGTGCGCTGCAAGTGCTCCGCCAGTCGATACGCAACGCCTGGATAGCGAAATACGATAGCGAGCCCGAGCCGGAACTGCTTGAACAGCGCACCTTCCTCGCCTGGAGCACCGCGCATGGCTACGCGTCCCTGACCATCGACAGAAAGACCGATCAACCGCCTATTCCCTCTGCCGAGTCGATATTCCAATTGATGGCACGCGCCGTGCTCACGCCGTCAGACTGAAAACAGGCGCACTGCCGCCACCCTATCGATAAACAACCACCGTCGTGACTGCGCTGGCGCAGAAGCAGGTCCGACGGTGTGCATGCCATTTGCCCGCACGTCTTGCGACGATGTTCCCCACGTCCCCTTCCGAAAACCGGGCAAGATCGGCATCGACCATTTTTGATGTCGATCAACATCAATACGTTGACATTTTAGATTTCGATCGTAATTATAAGTGCGACTGCCTCAACGCACATTACGAGTACCTCCTCCATGACAACGCCATCCACTGTTCTCATTACCGGTGCTTCCAGCGGCATCGGCGCGGTATATGCCGAACGCTTCGCCCGTCGCGGTCACAATCTCGTGATGGTCGCTCGTGACAAGGCACGTCTTGATGCCCTGGCAACTCGCCTTCGTGAAGAAAACGGCGTTGCCGTTGAAGTCATCCAGGCGGATTTGACTCAATCTGCCGATCTCACAGCTCTGGAAACCCGTCTGCGTGAGGACGCCAGCATCGGTGTGCTGATCAACAACGCGGGCATTGCCCAATCCGGAGGGTTCGTTCAACAGAACGCCGAGTCCATCGACAAGCTTGTCACACTCAATATCGTCGCCCTGACACGCCTTGCGGCCGCCGTGGCCCCGCGTTTCGCGCAGTCCGGCTCGGGCTCGATCGTCAACCTCGGATCGGTGGTGGGTTTTGCGCCAGAGTTCGGCATGTCGGTCTACGGTGCGACCAAGGCCTACGTACTGTTCCTTTCCCAGGGAATGAACGTGGAACTGGCGCCCAAGGGCGTATACGTCCAGGCGGTGCTTCCGGCGGCCACGCGCACCGAAATCTGGGAGCGTGCGGGGATCGATCTGAACACTATTGCAGAGGTGATGGACGTCGACGAACTGGTTGATGCGGCACTGGTGGGTTTCGACCGCCGCGAACAGGTGACCATTCCACCGCTGCATGTGGCGGGTCGTTGGGACTCGCTGGATGAGGCGCGACTAGGGCTGATGTCGGACATTCGACAGGCTCAGGCGGCCGAGCGCTATCGCCCGCAAGCCTGAAGCGGCTCAAGCCGCGGCAGATGCACATCCTTGTTCGACGACACTGGAATCAGAGCGTCATGAAAGCACTGACATTTGAGAATTACGGCAAGTCGCCTGAGATTGCGATTACCCACGTCCCCATACCGGCCATCAAACCTGACGAACTGTTGGTGGAAGTTCACGCGGCCGGGTTGAACCCGATCGACAACATCATCACTACGGGCGTCTTCAAGTCGGTGGTGAAGTTGCAACTACCGGCCACCATGGGCAGCGATCTGGCGGGCGTGGTCATTCAAGTGGGCAGCGCAGTCACTCGATTCAAGGCAGGCGACGCGGTTTTCGCCAGCCTGTTCGAACTGGGTGGGGGCGCCATCGCCGAGTTCGCCGCCGTACCGGAACACGCTGCCTCCCTGAAACCCGCCAACCTGGACTTTGTTCAGGCAGCCTCCATCCCGATGGTCGGGCTTACGTCGTGGCAGGCATTCAAGGATCGCGCCCCTCTTCAAGCCGGCCAGAAGGTGTTCATACCGGCCGGGGCTGGAGGTATCGGCACCTTCGCCATCCAGCTGGCCAAACACCTGGGCGCCACAGTGGCCACGACCACCAGCACAGGAAATATGGCGCTGGTTCGCAGCCTGGGCGCAGATGAAGTGGTGAATTACAAAGAGCAGGCATTCGAACAGGTGCTGCACGACGTTGACCTGGTGCTCGGCACCATCCGGGGAGACGACCTTGAAAGAGCTGTCGGCATCCTCAAGCCCGGCGGCAGGATCGTATCCCTGGTCGGCCCGCTGGATACGGCATTCGCCAGAGCCCGGCGGATGAATGCCTTCTTCACCTTCGTATTCGGGTTGATGAGCCGCAGGATCACGCGCCTGGCCAAGAAGAAAAGTGCGTCGTACTCGTTTCTGTTTGTTCGCGCGGATGGCGCTCAACTTGGCGACATTGCCAGGTTGCTCGAACGTGGCCAGATAAAACCGGTGATTGACAGCGTCTTTGCGTTTGAACAGGCCCGCGAAGGGCTTGAATACCTGGGTCAGGGCCGCGCCAAGGGCAAGGTCGTCGTGAAGATCAAGTAAGCGCTTATTCAACGCCCCGCCCAGCCACCATTAAGGCCCGCGCCTGTCGAGCATTGGAGTATCAAATGAACACCTCTTCCGAAAGAACCGCCATCGTCACGGGTGCCTCATCGGGCATCGGTCGTGCCACCGCAGAGGCGCTGGCGCGCGCGGGGTATACCGTGTTTGGCACAAGCCGCAAAATTGGTGACAGTTATGCAAAGGTCTCCATGCTGACCTGCGATGTCACGAATGACGATTCTGTCCGCTCGCTCGTTGCCACCGTCCTCGCGCAAACCGGGCGTATCGACCTGCTGGTCAACAATGCCGGCATCGGTATGCTGGGCGGTGCCGAGGAATTCTCGATCCCGCAAGTGCAGGCACTGTTCGACGTCAATCTGTTTGGCGTCATGCGCATGACCAACGCAGTACTGCCATCAATGCGCCAACGAGGTCAGGGCCGCATTATCAATATCGGATCGGTCCTGGGACTGATACCGGCGCCCTACTCGGCTCATTATTCGGCGGTCAAACATGCTCTGGAAGGCTATTCGGAATCGCTCGATCATGAAATTCGTACCTTCAACGTCCGGGTCTCGGTCATTGAGCCAGCCTACGTACGCACCGTCTTCGATCAAAATGGCATCGAGCCTGACTCGCAGTTGCAGGCGTACGATCAGGCACGAGCCGGTGTCCGTGCACTGCTCGCCGATGTCATGCCGACAGCCGACCTGCCCGAGGTTGTGGCAGCGGTGGTGCTGAAAGCGGCGAGCGATGTTCGTCCCCAGCATCGATACACCGCCGGCAAGACCGCCCGACAAATCAGCCTGCTACGGCGCTTAGCACCTGCCGGGGCGTTCGATAAGAGCTTGCGCAAGCAGTTTCGCTTGCCGGAGTGAATGGCGTGGGTCGGGTTGGCAGCTTCTCGAATTCGAGTGTCAGCGCCGTTCCACACTCACTTGGTTCGGCAGCGGCCCACAGGCACGATAGGTGTTGATCAACGTGTCAAAAAGGGAAATGTCCGACCTGCTTCTGGCAACCAGTTGAGCGCCCGCCACAGCGGAAAAAATAGCCTGCGCCCGCACCTCGCTGTCCGCAGGCGTGCAAATGTTCGCGGCCACCAGAAGCTTGCTCAGCCAGGCAATGTTGACCTGGGCAAACAGCTGCATTTCCTCAGTCATCTCCGGCGGCAGGTTGTCGGTTTCAGCGCCGACGAAAGTGCCCAGACAAAGGCGGTTTTCAACCTCCAGCGAACGCCGGAAAATTTCCGGGAAACGCTGTAACGCTTCGCCGGGATCGGGGGTTTCTGCGGAGATCGTCTCGAGTGCAGCGGCACCGTCCTGCCAGTATCGCCTGGCAACAGCGACACCCAGGTCAGCCTTGCTGGGGAAGTGGTAGTAAATACTGGCCGGCTTGATTCCGACCTGAGCGGCCAGATCGCGAAAGTTCAGGCCGTTGTAGCCTTGGGACTGGGCGATGTTTCTGGCAGCAAGCAGAATCGCCTCACGGGCGTTGATGGTCATCGTAGTGCCTTGTACTTCGGACGCGTTTCTGGAAACCGACACATGCTAATTCAAAAACCTGCCTTTTGTTAGGTAGAAAGACGGTGTAGCGCATGGCTGCTGAACGGCCATCGTCGGTTTCTCCCAAGCTGCAACGGCTATCGCCGGGAACATCCTGCTTGACGTTCCCGGCGATAAGGTGCGCGTACAACAGCTCAATCATTCGGCCGGCGAGTCCAGCTCAGGAATACCGCTGCTGCGATCAGCATAAGCCGCCTGGAAAGCCGGACGCTTCTGCCAGCGCTGCCAGTACAGATCCAGGAACTCGAAACGCTCATCCAGTGGCGTGGCGTTGACCGGGAACTTGGAGAAGGCAATGGCGGTTGCAAGCGTGATGTCCGCGAACGTTGGCGCATCGCCGCCCAGCAGCCACTCGCGACCATCGGACAAATGACGATTGACCAATGCCGCATGGCTCAGCGCCTCTTTGCGGCAGTGCTCGCCCCATGCTTCGTTCTTGGTCAGTTCAAGCTTGAAACCGAGGCCGGTGTGCAGCACGTGAAAGGCCGTAACGATCCGATAGAGGATATGCACCCAGATGCGGTTATCCCACATGTTGTCGAGGCCCTGCTGCAGGGCGCCCTCGCCCATGATCTTGCGGCCCGGATAAGCCTGATCCAGATAGCGAGCAATAGCGGCCGTCTCGGAAATGAAGCTGCCGTCTGCCAGTTCCAGGGTCGGTGTTTCACCCCACGGGTTCATGTTCAGGTGACGCCAGCCACGCTGCTCTCCGCCCGGCGTCATGTCATAAATGGTTTCTTCGAACTGATCCGCAATGCCTTTTTCGTGGATGAACAAACGCAGGCGTTGAGGATTCGGAAAAGCCGAAGGAGAGGTGAAAAGTCGCAATTTAGAGGTCATGGTCGGGCCTGTGAGGTAGGGTAGAAAACCTACCTAACTATCGTTAGGTAGCCATAACGTAGCGGTACTCACTCGCCAAGTCAACGCCTACCTAACATTTGTTAGGTGAAAAGTATTTGGCTCGGCTGATCAGCAAGCCTGGCAACCGGGCAGGATTCTGCTGAAAATGCAGCCTTCAGGCATGGGTTGGCCCGCATTGACAGCGCTCAAACGTGAGCGCCTTGATATCCTGTGCGTCGATCTCGGGCGGCCAGTGAACGCTGCTCAAAAACGTACAAGACCCAGGCTCGAACCACAGGCCTTGCCAGGCCGCATCGCGCAGAGAAAGAAGGAAAAAGAATGCAGCACGCTTCGCTGAACCGTTTTCGTACCGGGTTGCTCGCCTTGCTCTTGCTGTGCGTGACCTTGCCGGCCCTGGCCCAGAATGCCCCCGCGCCCCAAGCCGATAGTGCCAGCAGCGCAGCGCCTGCCGTGGAAGCCCCGAGCCTGGATGATCTGAACCAACAGCTCGATCAGATCCGTCAGAAAGTGACGGTCAGCGCCAACGACGACCTGCTTTCAAGCCTGCGCCAGGCGGCTTTGCAGGTTCAGAAACAAGCTGACAATCTGGTTGCGCAGCAAGCTGTCGACATCGAACACCTGAATGATCAGCTCAACATTCTCGGGCCGGTGCAACCGGACGAAGCGCAAAGCATGACCAGTCAGCGCAAGACGTTGACGGCGCAGAAAAACGCGATGGTCAATGATGAACGTCAGACCAATGAGCTAAGCCAGTCAGCCCGGGATCTGGCCACGCAGATATTCAACCTGCGCCGCAGCCTCTTCGATTCACAGATCAGCACGCGCACGGCGAGCCCGCTCAGTTCGGCATTCTGGTCCACGCTGATTCGCCCGACCGATGACGACCTGGGACGCCTGAACAGGCTTCTGGTGGATGTGCGCCAGGTGCTCAACAACGCGATGGCACCGGACAACCGTGTGCAATTCATCAGCGTGGTGCTGGGCGCGTTGTTCATCTGGGTGGTTGTCCGGCGCCTGCTGGAGCGCCTGCTGATCTGGGCGATGATTCGCTGGCTGCCCGAAGGCCGCCTGCGCCGCAGTGCGCTGGCCCTGGCTGTCGGGCTGTCGACCATTCTCACCATCACCATTGCCACTTCCTTGCTGCGCTGGGGAATCGTCCACAACGCGGTGCTCAGCAATGACGTAGTCAATCTGCTCGATCAGGTGCAGACGCTGATTACCTTCTGCGCCTTCATCGTCGGTCTGGGCCGTGCGTTGTTGATGCTGGCGCACGCCTCGTGGCGCCTGCCGCAAATTCCTGACCAGATCGCCACCGCACTGGGCCGCTTCCCCCCTGCCCTGGCGCTGGCACTGATGGTCATCGGCACACAGGAACGAATCAACAGTGTGATTGCCAGCAGCCTGGCACTGACGGTTGCGGTCAACGGCCTGACGGCACTGGCGGTTTCGCTGGTGTTTTTCTACGCCCTGCTGCGTTATCGCCGAACCCGCCGCCGCTTTGAGCTGGAGCGCCCGGCGGGCTTCGCCGGGCTGATTCCGTTTATCGTTGCGGTGTGGGTCGGCCTGAGTTTGCTGGCGTTGTTGAGCGGCTACCTGACGCTGGCTTACTTTCTGGCAGTGAAACTGCTCTGGGTCAGCGTAGTGGCGTCCACTGCGTACCTGCTGATCGCCTGCTTCGGTGACATCTGCGAAACCCTCCTGTCGCCCAAACAACCTGGCGGCCTGGCGCTGGGCTCAGCGTTGGGCTTGTCCACTCGCCATCAGGCGCAGGCAAGTACCGTACTGGCCGGCATAGGCCGCACCTTGCTGCTGCTAACCGCTGTCCTGCTGGCGTTCCTGCCCTCAGGGTCGAGCCCGGGCGACCTGCTCGCCAGCTTTACTCAGCTGGATGTCACGTCCAAATCCATGGGCAACCTGAACATTGTCCCCAGCGACATTCTGGTGGCATTGGTCTGCCTGGTCGTCGGCCTGCTGAGTGTGCGTGTACTCAAGGAATGGTTTGGAGAACGCCTGCTGCCCGAAACCAACATGGACGCGGGCATGCAGGCGTCGCTGGTGACTCTGATCGGATACATCGGCTTTGTGCTGGTGGTGGCCGTGGTGATGTCCACACTCAACATCAGCCTCACCAATCTGACCTGGGTGGTCAGTGCGCTGTCGGTGGGGATAGGTTTCGGCCTGCAAGCCATTGTGCAGAACTTCATCTCCGGCCTGATTCTGCTGACCGAGCGTCCGGTCAAAGTCGGCGACTGGGTGAGCCTGGCGGGGGTCGAAGGCGATATTCGCCGGATCAACGTCCGCGCGACCGAAATCCAGATGGGCGACCGCTCGACAGTGATCGTGCCGAACTCGCAGTTCATCACGCAGAACGTGCGCAACGTCACCATGGGCAATGCGCTGGGCGTGGTCGGAATCACCCTTACCCTGCCCCTGGAAACAGACGTCCTGCAAATACGCGAACTGCTGTTGCAGGCCTTCACCGAGCATGAAGCCATACTCGATGCGCCAGCGCCTTCAGTCACCTTCAAGGACCTGACCAATACCGGTTTGATCATCAGCGCCAGCGGCTACGTGAACAGCCCACGCTCGGTGGGTGGCGCACGGAGTGATCTGTTGTTTACGGTCTTGGGACGTCTGAGGGAATTGGGTGTAGCGCTGTCTGCACCGCAGAGCATGGTGTTGATTAATGAGGGGGCTGGGAAGGAGGCGGCGGCGGAGGAGAGTCAGTGATGCTTGTTTGTGTGGTGTCACAGGCCACGAATGAGTAGACAGGCTCTGTGAGCCCACAGCGCTAGAGAAAAATTATAATAAGATATATCTTAACGTTGCCTTTGGTTGATTCAAAATACCCCAGCCGCATGTCCATCCAACTACATGTGTTTGGTAACGAGGTCGACGGTTATGGTGTCGCAGGACAAATCTGATGCATTCTGATACATACAGTTGCCCTGGGGACTATCGGCTGCGCCAGCTTTTCTGAGTGTAGGAGCCTAACTGCACCATAATATTGTCCGGGATCGCCAGTTGCCAAGATGCAACCTGAATATTGAAAAGATGCTTCATGGGGAAGTCATAACCGTAACGACGTCGGGTCGCGTGATTTGAACAGCGTGAAAGATGTCCGCAGACCTCATTAGCAAAGGCCCGACATCAACCTCTGCGTCGAGGTTTTCGAAGTACGCTGACAATCTGACGTAGGCTCTAGATAGCGGAGGCTTGGGCGACGCCATACAACCGGCGATGGGGTTGTTCGCTACCTGCCTAGTACGCTAATAAGCTCTCGATCAACACGCTCAAGCAGCGTCTTACTGCTCTGACGCAGTGGCACCTCACACGGCTTTCCCGATACGACGAAGGCACCCAAAGTTTGCCAGATGAACAAAGTGATCAGGGTAGTGCACCCTGCGCAGGCGGAACAAGCCGCGCCACTGCTCTTGAGGCATCTGGAGCCGGCGGTTAGCTGGCTTGAGGGTGATGCGGCCCCAGCTCTCGCACGAAGTGACTACCAGGCGCTGGTAAGCCACCGCCGCTCGGTGGCGATCATCTTGGCAGGGTTCTGGCGAGGATTCCGTAGAAATGAACTGGCCAAGCTCACGGTTGAGAACAACTAGGCCTTTAGCGCCGAGGGTATTACCTTTTTCCTGTCCACACCAACGGTTACCGCCAGCACGAAGGCACAACCTTCCGGAAGCCGGTACTGACGAGGCTCTGCCCTGTCGAGGCCTACATTAGATGGATCACTGCCACCAGGGCTGCGAAAGGTCCAATCTTTCAGCGTACCGATCGCTGGGGAAATTTCTCAGGAAAGGCTATGCAGCCGCACACCCTGGGTCACGTCCTGCTCCTTGTCTTCAAGGAGGCGGGATTACCTCAAGAGTTTTATAGCAGCCACTCGCTGCGGCGAGGCTTTACTGGGCAGTGCTCGAGGTGCCATTATCGACTTAGGAACCTACTACCTGACCGTAGCATCAAGCTTTCCAGCCTTCGATATGCCAGCCGCTTTATGGGATTTAAAACCCTCTTCCAAAAGGACTGAGATACGTTGCAGTTGCTCGCTATCCTCATTCAGATGTTCAGCTTCTAGAGTCGCATATAATTGAAAAAAATGATTCCTTTTCTAGCATCGTGCCTAGCACGCATGGCCAAGCCTCTGGTAAAGCCAAAGATTGGAAATGGCTCGTTATTTGGCCCAAGAGTATCGAAAAGGATGCAAACCAGGCGACCTATCGACCCGGGGGGGTATCCGCTATGAGTCGACGACCGCGACCGCGATATGAAACATCCGCAATGCCCGGTTGCCGGACACTTATGGCTACGTACCAAAAGAATCAACATTCTGGGGCTGTGGCACTTCCTCAAAAAACGACCGTCGCCAAGCTGATGCAGCAGTGGAAACGCCATTCGATTAGTCCACATGTATTAGTAATATATATCCCGCCCTGGCCTGTGAACGACCATAGGCCTACTCTTTCAACGCCCATCAGCACCAACTATGGAGTTCAGCTTGAATATACCCATACCTATCAATTTTATTGTAAAAGCAATGAAGTGGACTTGGGGTTGCATTACTAAGCTTATGTTGCAGAAAATATATCTGCAATCGCATCGAAAGTGGAATGCACGCCATCGTCTTGGGGCGCGATGGCAGACGCTTGGTGAGCACCTTGAGTACTCCGTAAGACTCGCGCAGCCCACCGACCCTAAGCCGCAAGTTTCCCGCTTCGCTATCCGCTCCACTGGCAGCCGTCTGGAAACAGTCGATCTGTATTTTGAGGCATCAGGCGCAGGGCTTCGGTATCAAGACAAAATATCGGCCTACGACGTAGACCGATCGCCTATGATCTGGAACTTGAATAACATTCCAGTCCAGAGATTTTTAGATTGGCCCGACGAAGGAATACACTTCTCGGTGGAGGAGTATCAATTACTCAACTGTGTAGTGAAACCCTGGAACAATCAGCAGTCGTTCCCAAGAAACTCTGTCCGAGCCTACCTCACTCATAACTGGATAATGAACGATGACTGAAGGCGGAAATGGGACTGCTGGTGGAACTGCAACGCCATAAAATTTGCGAAGGGTGAGCTTGCCATGTACTGGCGTCTTGGCTTCGGGATGCCGAGAGTACGAATTTATTCACCATATGCTAAGAAATCGAACCCTAGGTCATTCAGCCGTCCAATCTTAAGAACCTTTGGTGGCTTTATGGCGCTGCCCTTCCTTGTGACTGCTCAATTTTGGATTGCTATCTGGTCAGGGCTTTGCGTGATGGATCATGATGACAGGCTGCGTTTTAGATGGCGAGTCAGGAGCGATAATACTGACGATGAAAGTGAGTTGACGTGAGTCGAGCGGCACAGGTCTTGCTTTATGGCCGTTACAACGTGAACGCACGTTATTGCGAATGGATTTCTCATACCGACAAATGACAAGACGCTCAGTGCTCGGCCAGACGAGGTACTCTATATTTTTGAGCGCAAATCAACGACTGATAGCTGATCGCCGGATGGCACGCGCTTGGGTTTTAGCTGGCGCGCGCCGCCGTTGGGGAAAATATTTAAAATGCCTTACTAATTCTATTGCTCGTCTGTAGCCAGATGCTGCAGCATCCCCGGCAGCCATTCTTAGCAGTTGAGAACCTCGTTAGACCAAAGCCACGACCTTGCCAGCCTGAGCAAAGGGGGTAGCAGAGGCTATTTGATTGATTGCAGGGCTGGCTGATCGATTTTATTATTCTGGCGTAGCAAATCTCTGTTGAACTGCTCGATGGTCGAATTCATCTCCCAAGCAGCGGACACCATATGAGTGGATGAATACCCAATCAGCTGGATCGTATCCCCGCCTTTCCTTCCGTCAAAACCCTAAGTAATCCCCTCAAACGACCAAATCTCGTAAAATACGATGACTCGTATATACCGCCATACTTGCCCCATGGAATGGACGTTAATGATAGATATATCCGTAGAAGGAATTTTCGCAGGTGCTTGTCTTGCGCTCACCTTAACGCCTGGCCTAAAGATGTTATTGATTGCCTCCCAGAGCTTTAGCCAAGGAAAGGCATCGGGTTTTTCTGGCAGAAATTCAGGCGGCACTTACTGTCACACACTGGCTGCGGCCTTGGGCCTCTCACAACTGTTGATCAATATTCCCGACGCTGTGCGATCTGCGGGAGCTGCTTATCTACCATTTCTTGCTTGGAAAGCTTTCACCTCTAGCGCACCATCGAAATTAGCCTATGGTGCCCTCACATTAACTACTTTGCTGCGTATTTTTGGCAAGGCGTAGCGACCAATCTAATAAACCTCAAAATAGCACTCTTCGTTTTGGCGCTACTTCCACAGTTTCTTGATCGTTCGAAAGGTTCGATGGTCGCTCAAATGCTCATGTTCGCGACCATCTTGAACTTCATTGGTTTACTCGTGAACGATTCGATGATTCTGCTGGCGAGTAAAACAGGGATCAAGCTGGCTACCAATGCCTAGATTGCCAAACGCCTTCATCTACTACTTGGGGCTGTGTTACTTGGATTGGCCTGCCGTCTGACACTGGTTTTCGAGAGATAAGTTGCTTGGCCAGGGGGGAGGGGCGTCGATGCAACAAACTTTACAACCCACATTGTGTGGTTATAATTAATTTGGGTGAAATGGTTCAAAATAAAGAGACCCCACATAGTCACATATTGGTATACCGTGAGCGGTCGATCCGCTCACGGTAGTCGCTTTTTTAATTCACCATTCCACCACCACTTACACCACTTACACCACTTGCGCCACTTACGCCACTTACGCCACTTACGCCTAGCATGTAATCAATAGATGTTCTTTGTTCACGTGTTAACGCAATATCCCCGCCTACCGGCGCCCCAAAAGATGCCATAGCATTAACCAAATTGTCAACTTGCCCATTATCAAACTGATGCCCGCCGGCGTCAATTGATGCAAGTTGGTTTGCAGGGCTATCGAACCAGTTTTTCACGGTAATATTATCGTCAGAGCCTAAAACACTAACAATCAGATCATCCTTGGATTGAGAGAACCACAACTCTCTGACATCACTCACGTCGATCTCAAGCACATCACTGGCGCCTAAACTATTCGAATGATTATCAATGGTGTCTTGGCCATAGTTTCGGCCAAAGGCATATACATCATTGCCATCACCACCAATTAAGTAGTCATTCCCAGCTTTACCATCTAGAAAGTCATCCCCTTGACCAGCGATGAATAGATCGTCACTGGAAGAGCCCATCAAACTTACTGCCTCTATTGATGCGTCGTCTGATACTGCTGCAAATTTTCGCTCTTCGGGCAAATCTGAGTAAATGGGGGAAGTGTAGCCCAATGAAGTAGTTGCACCGAGCTTTTGCAGAATCTGCTCAGCTGAGACAGCACCGTCGTCCAGTTCAAAGGTACTAACCATCTGATCACCACCTGAGAACCAATTTCTGATGGTGATTGAATCTTCACCAGCACCTCCCAAGATACTGAGATCACTCCCAGCTTGACTGAACGACTGGTAAAAATCGGCTATCGACATGCCGTCAACCACAACAGTGTCGTGTCCGCCACCACGGTTATCAATAGTGTCATGGCCATCCCCTTGGGTGAAGTGATAAACATCATTACCACGTCCGCCGATCAAGATGTCTCTCCCTGAACCACCTACCAAAATATCGTTCCCATTACCACCTTCTAGACGATCATCGCCCGCAACGCCGAACAGTACATCGTCACCATTAGAAGCTTGAATGAGGTCATTTTGGCCGGTGCCTCTTAATGTACCTATACCTACGCCTTGACCTTCAGTGCTGTCTGGCGTGTTGTTAAAGAACACGAAGTTAGCTGCCGTTAGGTCGGTAGAATGGTTACCGGTCAACGCTACCTCAAAGCGGTTGCCGTTGACATCCGCGTCAAGGTCTTTGATATAGGTGCGGTCGTTACTTGCGTTGTAAACAACGGATAGGGTATTGACATGCCCATCGCCCAGCGCCGTGAAGCCCAATGCGGACACGTCGATCTTGTCTTCCTTGGCGTTGAAGTCCAGGATCTGGTCGCTATAGCTGGTGGTTGCTGTTCGATAGCTGTCGCTGAGGTTGTCAAAACGGAAAGTGTCCGCGCCGCTGCTTCCGGTCATTTTGTCCAGGCCTGCGCCGCCGATTAACACATCGTTACCTGCGGTGCCTGTCATCACATCATTACCTGCAGTGCCTTGCATGGTAGTGCCCACCGCAGCACTGGCGAAAACGAAGTTAGCCGAGGTCAGGTTAGCAAGGTGGTTGCCATCTATTGCCACTTCGAAGCGGCGGCCATTGGCGTCCAAGTTACGGCTCTTGATGTAGGTGATGTCGCCGGCGCTGTTGAGCATCACTTGCACGGTATTGTTGTAGCCCGAACCCAAGCCGGTGATGCCCAACGCCGACAAGTCTATCTTGTCGTTGGTCACGTTAAAATCGTTAATCTTGTCGCCTTGGGCAGTGCCGCCCGCATAGTAGTTGTGGTAGCTGTCATCCACAGCGTTGTACATGAAGGTATCCGCGCCGTCGCCGCCTAGAAGGGTATCCGCGCCCGCGCCTCCGTAAATGATGTCATTACCAGCACCTCCGTTGATAGTGTCGGCCCCAGCAAGTCCGGACAGGGTCTCGTTGTAGGCGGTACCGGTAAGGGTGTCCGCCGCGTCAGTACCTTGTACATATTTAAACAGGAAGTTATCGGTAGTCAGGCTCCCTGCAAGGTTGCCGACTAATACCAGTTCAAAGCGGTTGCCGTTCGTGTCGACTTCCAGGCTCTTGACATAGGTGCGGTCGTTGCTGCTGTTGTAAACGACAGCCAACGTACCGTTGTAACCATTGCCGAGGCCTGTGAAGCTCAGGGCGCTCAGATCAAGTGTGTCTCGGGTGGCGTTGAAGTCGGTGATCAGGTCACCGAAAGACTCCGTGCTGGTACGATAGCTGTCAGTCACCGCATCGAATCGGAAGGTATTCGCGCCGTCGCCACCGGTAAGGGTGTCCTTGCCTGCGCCACCCGCGATGACATCGTCGCCGCCTGCGCCATTAAGGATATCGTTGCTGGCGCCGCCTAGTATTAAGTCCGCAGCAGCCGTGCCTGTAAGGTTGTCCTTGCCAGATGTACCCTTGATCTCATGCATTGCTACCGTAGTGCTTACGTGCGTGACATTACCGTCGGCCTGGGTGCTGGCTTTGGTATCGTCATTGGACTGAATAACAGCGTCGAAGTCCATATCTCGAGCGGGGAAAGGCAGGCCGAACGATGCAAAGATATTGCTGGCGGTAAGTGTGCTACCAAGCGCATCCTGGAAGCTTTCAACTTGATGAGCCGAGCTGGCAAAGAATCCTTTAACGGTGAGCGTGTCGCCCGCGGCATTACCGAAATCAATTAACAGGTCGTCATTGGATTTGAACATCCTGTTTCGGATATCTTCGATGGACGACCCGTTGCCAAAGGTAACGATATCGCTACCTTGGCTATCCTCTATCACACCTTTTCCGCCATAGAACCCGTAGGCGTCGTCACCACTGCCCCCGTTCATGAGGGTGTAGCCGCGAAATGACATAATAGTATCATTCCCACCTGCGCCGAAGAGCAAGGTATTACCATCCCGGGCGGTCAGGTCATTACTGAACATGAGGGGGGAGCTATCCCCAACCAGATAATCACCGACAAGATTGTCGTGGACGTTAATTGGGGTCTTGGACAGAAGGCTAACTATGTCAGCAGCGGCTAGCTCGTTTCCGTATTGATCCCGGATAGCGGCGATTACAGGCGTATCCGAGGCGAACTGTCCTTCTACCCGGATCTGATTGCGGGGCGCATACACGTCTACGATTACAAGATCATTACCCTGACGATAAAACCCGAGCGGTGCTGGGCTGTTAACCACGGGCATGTTAACCCCAGGCATACCAACCCCGGGAAGACCGATTCCATTTCCATTGGCAGTAGAAGCAAGCGAACCAAGGTAGCTGACCATTAGCGTGTCAACTCCCCCACCCGTTGAGCGAATAGTGTCCAATCCCTCGAGCGAGGTGAAGGCATAAATGTCGTCCCCAGCCCCCCCATCCATCAGATCATTGCCAGCACCGCCATAGATGAGATCGTTACCTGCTCCGCCTGAAAGAATATCGCCACCTCGACCACCATCGAGTGAGTCATCTCCGTCGCCACCTGTTAGCGTGTCATTGCCCGCCCAACCCTGAAGCGTGCCTTTGCCGTGAAGAATATCTGCGCCGGCTCCGCCAGCTATTGACAACTGCTCGCCAGTCAATGGCGAGACAACTCCTGTCGTATCAATAACCGCACCATCTACTGAAGGATCAGGTGCTTCTCCCAATTGGAACCGACTTGCAAGATCACTCACTGACATCTCCGTGCCGTCTGCGAACCGGATGACTTCAATTCCTTCGCCCGAAGGTTGGTCAGCGTGCGGTATAACGATCTTGACAGTTTTGCCACTCCCCCAAGTGACGTTCAAGGTGGTGTACATCATCAGCGCATCAATGCCCAAACCTAATGCCCATTGTGGCCTATGATCAATTCCACCACTGCCATTGCTATAGATACCGCTGTAGTTCACACCTTCGGCAAGTGTCTGCCCCCAACTGACCTGGATATTACCTAGAGTAGCATCGTCTGGAAGAGCAACTACATCAGTAGAGAGGTCGCTTTCGCCGAGCCCATACCATCCTGAAATTTCTTTACTGTAGGCATACCACGGAGTACTAAAATCAGAAATTATGTCCGTTCCTGCTGCCGAATCCACGACATAGGTATCAGCGCCCTGCTTGCCCCAAAGGAGGTTGTTACCTGAACCGCCGGCAAGTACGTCGCTACTAGTACTCCCAACAAGTACGTCATTTCCTGCCCCCCCCGACTCAAATGCGCCCAAATTAGAACCAGAAAAAAGTGGCCCAGTGAAACCTATAATGGTGTCATTCCCATCGCCCCCATAGAACTGATTTCCAGCCATCACATTAATATACTGTCCATCGTCATTACCTTTAACCACTTTGTAGCTATACGTCTGATTTTCCTCATACGTAGAAAAATCTCTGTAAACAACTGCTGTAGTGTGAGTTGTCTCATAAACAAAGTGCCCCTGAACATTTCCGGCAGAGTCCAACTTTTCGACTACGACATGTTCATTGTCGAATGCGAAACTCGTTCCAGCGGGATAAAAAACCGGGTGCGGCGCCAGCCCTCCGTCAGGAATAGAAACAGTTCCGACTGCCTGTTGCACATATTTACTCAGGGAAGAAGTATTCAGCTCTGAAACTACCGACAAGCCGGTAGGTAACTGCGGATTAGTATCCGTTTTCGTCTCAGCCAAAGAGCCAGCCTGAATACTTATAGAAGCCGATAGTTCGGAACTGGAAAAGTACGAGTACTGGCTAATATGAAACTTTCCATCGGCTTCCATTTGATAGCCGTTTCCTTCCATATTTTGCCGAAAAGCGTTTTTCAAATCCCTCTCAAAAACATGCGCATAGTAGGCGAGACCACTGGTAGGAAGATTTCCCAAATTTGCTATCAGCTCTCCAACCGAAAATGGAACGCCATCAGCTATGCTCACCTTCCATTTGTCAGGATTGTCGTAGTATCCCTTGATAGCAAGCGAGTCTTTGCCATCAGTTGTCTGGATCAAGAGATCCGTTCCCTGCCGCGACGCCTTCAAGTCCTGAAGATCCACTAACGAATCGATTTTGATCGTATCTTTTTCGGCGCCGGTATCAATTAGAAGATCTTGCTGCATTCCCACACTGAAGACATACGTGTCGGTACCGTCGCCACCTTCGAGGGTATCATTGCCTGCGCCTCCAATTAACGTATCGTTGCCGGCACCGCCATGCAGTAAGTCGTCCCCGATACCACCGATCAGCTGATCATCGCCATCCCCACCATCAAGCATATCATTGCCGGAATCACCGTTGAGCCTGTCATTACCGCTCTCTCCATAGAGTTCGTCATTGCCGTCCGCACCACGGATTTGATCGTCCCCGCTTCTGCCGTACACCGTGTCCGCACCGAAGCCGCCGTATAGTTGATCCGCATTATCACTGCCATACATCAACCCGCCCAGAGCCGAGGATTGAACAAGCTGCAGGCCAGGTATCGCTGCTATTGCATCGATAAAGCTGAGTTCAGAGCCGTCAGCAAACTCAAAGGCAGCAATCGCACCAAAAAATCCGTCAGTAATAGTGATCGATCCGCCAGGATAACTGACCCTGAGACTCTCAGAGCCGTCTGGCTTGTAAGCTACATCAAAAGAAAGCGAGCTTTCCTGTACGTCACTGGAAAACTTAATTACGTTCCGGGCAACGGTGCCGTCTTCGTTCAAGCGCGAGTCAATAATCGTATCGTCCCCGTCCCCTGCACTGTACAGATACATATCGTTGCCGAATAAACCTCTGAGCGTGTCATTGCCTTGGTTCCCCGCCAGCGTATTATCTGCAGAGGTTGCGGTGATATCGTCCGCCTCTGCCCCACCTATCGCCGTAGGCACTGCGTCGCTGGCGCTGAAATTCAGCGGCACCTTCATTAGCCGCATCAACTCGGAGAACGCCAATACCGTACCATCGCCGAAATAAAAGCTGGATCCGTAGAGCGCTTGATATTTATCGAAATAAAGGACATCGCCGCCGAAGCTAAGCCGGAGATAATCTTCGGTAGTTTTCGTGATTCCTACTGAATCCGGAGTGAAAGTACTGGCCAAGTAAAATTTATTTTTCCCGCCGTCGTCGCGGATAAAGTCAGTGCCATCCCCAAGGGAGAAATTGTAAATATCGTTGCCAGCACCTGCCCACATGAGGTCATCGCCGATACCACCCTCAATGTAGTTATCGCCACTCCCGGCATCTATAGAGTCGGCACCGCTGCCGCCAAGAAGGGTATCGTCGCCCCCTTGACCTAGGATAGCGTCATCACCTGCACCGCCGTCGATATAATCCGCACCCTCATAAGCCGGCGTCAGCCCGATGTCATCACCGGTGAGCTTATCGTTACCATCACCTCCGTATAGAGTGTCGTTGCCACCGCCCCCCAGCACATAGTCATCACCTTCGCCAGCATCAATCCAGTCATCGCCAGTTAGGAGAGGGTCTAGATTGGTAGCGTCTCCGTTGATAGTGTCATTACCGGTACCGCCATATATCTTATCATTGCCGCCAACGCCTACAATTCTGTCGTCGCCTGCGCCGCCCTCAAGATAGTCGTCGCCCTGCGGACCTTGCGCTAAGTCGCCGGAAAGACTGTCATCACCATCATCACCATAAAGGCTGTCAACGCCGCCACCGCCTTGAAGAGTGTCGTTACCCGATCCGCCACTAATATAGTTGATACCATTGAAAATATCGGAAGATCCGTTGCTCTCTGAATAATCGCCAAAAAGAGAATCGTCACCGTTACCGCCGAATATACGGTCATCGCCCGTCCCTCCGACAACGATGTCATCGCCATCACCGCCATTCAGAAAGTCATTGCCTACGATTCTGCTATACTGACCCTTATCGCCTTGCACGTAGGCGCTGTCGGCATAGATGGTGTCATTGCCGGTGCCACCGTCAATTATATTGTCACCGCCGTTGCCGATAATGAAATCATCATCCGCTCCGCCGTCTAGAATGTCGACCCCAATGCCGCCGTAGATTAGATCGTCACCGGCACCACCATAAATGGTATCTATCGAGAGCGGATCTTCATCCGCTATCTCGTTGGCGTCCTCTGCCCAACCTTGGGTTTGTGTAACAGAGAATGGGCCAGAGATACTAGTCGTCCAATCGAAGCCTACTGCACCCAGGAAGCGCTCAACTCCATCACCACCGCGGTCATTGGAACCGCTGGCGACAATAATGTCGTTACCCGCCCCTCCAGAGAGTACATCAGATCCTCGCCCTCCGTTTAACATGTCGTTAGCCGCGCTACCAATAATAATATCGTCCCCATCCCCGCCGTCTATGTAGTCACCTCGAACGTTCAAGGGCTCGATCTCTTTAAGAGAAGCGTCGAGGGTCATGACGGTGTCACCGGTCAAGAAATCGTTATCCGCCCCCCCAAACAAAATGTCGCTGTCCGCACCACCAATGATAATGTCCTCCCCCGAATCGGCGACGATATAGTCATGCCCGTTGCCGCCGTCATATAGGTCGTCGCCGCCTTGCTTGCCTATGATGATGTCGTCACCACCCAGGCTATAGATCGATGTATTGCCCGGCATGTCGTAGATTATATCGTCACTATCAGGATCCAAGGCGTCGGGAATTGTAATCAGATTGCCCCATGCGTCCAAGTCTGGTGTATCCGGATCTGCAGGTTGAAGGTCGCCATAAATTATAGGGTTCTCGGAGGGAAGGACAACTCCCGGGATTGCCTCGTAATCCTTTAAAGTGATCCCAAATGCCCCCTTTTGGAAATTCTTAATCTGAACTTGCCCACCAAAATACATTATAGACAAGTCTTTGGTATTACCTTCGCCCGCCTCAAGACTAAATTGATACTTTTTGTCTTCAGTCGCCCAGATGTTACTTTCGGGAAAAGTTTCAAAAGCTAAAAAACTATTTAGCCCATTAATATTCAAAACGCCATTAAGATCGACATCCCTAACTACATCTACTCCGTCACCATCTTTAAAAATATACGCATCATTACCAGCACCACCGTTTAGATCATCCTGTCCAGCCTCCCCGTTGAGCCGATCATTTCCAGACATACCAAACAAGGTATCTGAACCGACACCACCTGTAAGAGTGTCGTCACCACTTCCGCCTTCTATGTAATCATCTCCAGCCTGGCCGTCAATTATATCGTTGGCTGCACCGCCATATAAATGATCACCCTTACTTGCGCCCGCAAAGCTAGATGGCGAACTACCACCAAATATAACTAGGGGATTACCGACACCGACTGTCATAGTGGCTTGATACTGTGACTCCATGTCTGTATAAGAAAACTCTTGAAGCTTGAAGTCAGATGGCAAATCATTGTATTTGCCTAGAAGTCTTTTCAGCATCTCAGCTCGGTCGTTAAGCCAGCTCTCGGTGATCGTGCCAGTCCCTTCCGCCTCCGAATAAAGATCTAGCCCTCGACCGTTTTGTAGCGTCGCATCTTCGATGACGACCGGACTGAAGTACTTTAGCGAGTTTCGAATTGCCATCCCGGTATCGCTATTGCTTTGTGCTAACGTTTGCCAATCATCATAGTCAGTTATTAACTTAACGACCGTATTCTGATTTTTTTCCAATGCGATGGTAGAAAAAAAACTATATGCATCCTTTGTGAAATCGCTACCTTCTCTGACAAAACTGCCGGTATACACAGAGGCTATCATAGATAAAAATTTGTCAGTGCCATAGTTTAATATAGCTTGGACTGAACCAGAGATCGGTGTATCCTTGACGACATATTGGATAAGTGGAATGTAGTTACCGCTAGCCAAGGCGATAGCGATTTGCTTCGGTACAAATGATACTAGCCTATCGGCCAATTCATTCTGAGGGATTGAAGTGAGGGTACCGGCTACCGCTTTCAAACTTGCATACCGATAGGAATCTATGGCATATAAAATATTTTTGAAATCATCCAATCTATTTACAGTCGCAGTTTGATGCGTGCCTGGATTTGTGCTGTCTGGATCCCCAGATGTTATTAAACGCCAGGTCTCGTAGGGGCTCTCACCACCAAGAAGCGAGAAACCTATAGTACCTGACCATGCTGAATTTTGGCTGGTAGCCGTATCTTGAGTGCCTAGTGACGCTTCGAATAATTGCTCGCCGATTGCTGCTGCGTCCAAAGCTGCAATCTGTGAAATAGTCGGGACAGACCACGCAGCTAAGGCATCTCTGGGTGAACCATTGATCAAGCCGTTAACGACGTTTCGAGCCACAACATTGGACGACGCCTGAATTTCCTCATCCGTGAAAGTTCTACCTAGCCTCAGCTCTCCCTGTCTTATGGTATAACTTCTTATAATGTCCGAATAAAAGCCCTCCCCGCCGTTTGCCTCAATTGCCACCGAAAGCCAGAGCCTGGCACTTTTTATACTCTCTAGATCCGCTTGACTAATATGCGGATCTGTCATCCTTGCAGTTAATATTTCATAAATCGCTGTATAAACAGGAACAGCATTTCCACCAAGTTCGTTATACCGATACTGCGACGCCCCTTCTATCAAAATGAGGCCATCACTTTCCTTGAGTGCATTTTTTATTACATTTTGCTCTTCAGCTGTAAAAATATAAGCCACAGTCAGACTCCTTTTTTCGGGGACGCTTTTTCGATATAATCAAATATGGCAGGCAGAACAATTGTTGCTGAGCGCAACAATTCTATAGAAAACGTTATACGTCCAGCTCCGTTATGGAGCGAAAAATCCAATAGATCCATTTCGCACAAATCGTAATCTTGAGAAAAATCACGAGCAGTCAACTCTAAAGCAGTTAAATTTTTGACACCTTTCCCCTTGCCTGCTGCAAGTGACGTCGCTGCAACTGAGCAATATATTAGCTTACGCCTGCCATCTTCACCTCTAAAATCTTCCATGACAAAAACGCCTTCAAATCCGGCAGGTTGACTCGGATGATTTTGCGGATTCAACCTTATTTGTAGTCTTGGGTATTGGGCCAAATTCAAAGTGATTCCATCCCAATCAGGCCGACGCAAAAAACCACGTATTTCAGCTTTTTTATCGACCCCGGGTGACATAAGAAAACTAAATGCTACTTTGTATGGCATCCAGCCACTTGTATCGGCCGGTTTAACCGCCGTCAGATTACCGTCCCGCCACCAGACCAGTCCTTCGATGGCTTCGATCTGACAAACACCTCCGTGCGCTCCCGCGCTGACATGGAGCCCCAAAAGACTTGCCAGATCTACTTTTTCTCCATTCGCCGTGAAAACATCACTTCCAGAGCTACAAACTTTAAACTCTGAAGATTGCGATGCAGCAGAATATGAGAAGCTTAAAAAGCTGCTAACTATTATAAATATAACTTTCATACTGGACATTAAAGTCACCAAAAATCACTCAACATAGAATTGCAAATGAAAGGATCTGATGCCTGAAAAAACGGTCGATCAGGCTGGTCGTGTAACGATCGTAATTTTATTATCGCTCCCCTAAGCTTTCTGAGAAGTGTTGCTCAAGCGGGCTCAAAAAATAATCTATAACACGGCGCTCATTTGTTTTGACCTCTACAGTTACAGCCATTCCAGGAATAAGCGCCATATGCCCCCCCCCGCCTGACAAATGGTTTTTATCTAGCCTAACCTTTGCACCGTAGATAAGTCCCCGCTTCTCATCCTCAATAGCATCGTTAGAAACACTTACAACCTCTCCGGAGACAGTCCCATATTTGGTAAATGTAAACGTCTCTACTTTTACAGTAACCTTCTGCCCCGGATGCACAAAGCCAATATCCTTATTCTCCAGCATTGCCTCTACTTCGACAGGCTGATTGTCCGGCACTAAGGTGAGAAGTGGCTGGGCAGGCGTAACCACCCCGCCGACAGTATGGACGTTCAGTTGTTGAACAGTTCCGTCAACGGGAGCTTTAAGCGTAGTAAGCAGATCTTGGTACTGGGCCTTAGCCAAGTCTTGAGTCAGGGAATTCGTTTTTTGCTCCGACTGCTGTAACAAGTCAAGCATCGCACGTCGGGTTTGTGCGACTATCCCGTCGGCACGGCGCTCTGCTTCATGCCGGGCCGCGGAGGATTGAAGCAAGCTCGCTTGCTGGACGCTCAGTTGCCTTTCAATTTCTAACCGCGCCTGTTCTTTCTCCAGATACGCGTGTCGGGCTATGTACTGTTTTTCCAGTAGGTGTTGATAGTCTTCAGCCAGCTTGGTTGCGATAGGAAGGCTTTTTAGCAGTCCAGCCACCTGAGCGCGGGCAGATTGGATATCTGCTTGACGCTGCTCGACTTCGGCCGCAGCGGTATCCAGGCTGGTGCGGTACTCAAGGTACTGTCCTTGGAGCCAGCGTTCAGCGGCCAGCACTTGAGACGAGTCAGCACCGCTAATCGCGCCAATCAGAGGTCTTGGCGGCTTCTTCGTGTTTATGGCATCCAGCATTGCTGATGCCCGGGCGTTATCAATGCGGGCAGCAATCAAATCGCTAGTTACTCGTCCAACATCTGCTTCGGCTGCTGTAGAGTCGAGTTCGAGCAATACGTCTCCAGTCTTCACCTGCTGGCCATCGACAACATGGATGACCTTGACCACTGCAGTTTCGCTTGACTGGACAACTTTACTCTTGCCACTTGGAATTACCTTCCCATTGGCCGTTGCGACGATGTCTATTTTGCCCACGCATGCCCATACCAAGGCCAATGAAGCAAATAGCACTATACTCCACATTATTACTCGCGGAGCTGGATGAGTTGGCTTTTCCTGTAGTTCCAGGGCTGCGGGCAGGAACTGAAGCTCATGCGTCATCCGGTGCGGAGGCTGCATCGCGTGCCGGTGCTTCCAAGATTGCTTCCAGACATGCTTATAGCGTTGAGTCAGACCATTTTTTTTAGGTTCAGACATGACTACCTCCTTGTTGCAAACGGTACAACCTTGAGTAATGTCCTGCCTGATAGGTCAGTAGCTCTGCGTGATTGCCTTGCTCCACAATCTGGCCTCGATCCACAACGATAATGCGGTTTGCATCCCTCACCGCAGAAAGCCGATGCGCGATAATGATCACAGTGCGCCCTTTGCAGATCGACTGCATGTTCTGTTGAACAACTCGCTCCGACTCGTAATCCAGAGCACTGGTCGCTTCATCAAAGATCAGGACGCGCGGGTTACCCATCAAGGCTCGAGCGATTGCGATCCTCTGCCGCTGCCCTCCTGAGAGCGAAGCGCCATGTTCACCAACCATCGTGTCATAAGCCTCGGGCAACTCCATGATGAATTCGTGTGCGCCGGCCAGCGTAGCCACACGGATAACCGCCTCCATTGGCGCGCCGGGGTCAACCAGGGCGATATTTTCTCGAATGCTTCGGTTGAAGAGCATATTGTCCTGAAGAACCACACCGATTTGACGCCGCAACGAAGAGACGTCCGCGAGAGCCAAGTCCATTCCATCAACTAGTAAGCGCCCGCGCTCCGGGACGTGGAGCCTCTGCAATAGCCGCGTCAGGGTACTCTTGCCTGAGCCAGAGCGACCGACCACTCCGATGACCTCACCAGCCTCAATAGTGAGGTTGATACCCCGAAGGATTTCAGATCCATCAGGTCGATATCTGAAATGCACCTGGTCAAATTCAATTCGTCCTTTTATCGGAGGCAGAGTGCTTTTGTTGGTTTGATTCAGCTCGTTCTTTGTATTGAGAATATCTCCCAGTCTCTGAACAGAGACTCCTGTCTGCTGAAAGGTCGTCCACAGCTGGGCAAGCCGCATAATGGGCTGTGCGACGCGACCGGCCAGCATGTTGAAGGCAATAAGCTGGCCGACAGACAGGTGACCTTCGATTACGAGCTTTGCGCCAAACCACAGCGTAGCAACGGTTACCAGCTTGCCAACAAGCGATACGCTTTCATTGGCTATGTTTGATAGGTTCTGACTTTTGAAACCTGCGGCAACGTATCCTGCCAGCTGTGTATCCCACTTTTTTATGACCTGGGGTTCGACTGCCATCGCCTTCACGGTGTCGATACCGTTAACGGTTTCAACAAGAAAAGCTTGGTTTTCAGCCCCCCTTGAGAAGCTTTCATTCAGGCGCGCTCGCATGAGCGGGGTTATGAAAAGAGATATTACGAGGTATAAAGGAAGCGATAAGACCACGATAAGTGTGAGCCAGCCACTGTAATAAAACATTACCGCGATAAAAACTACGGAAAACAACACATCTAGCACCAGGGTTATCGCATTCCCTGTAAGAAAGCTTCTGATGTTCTCCAGCTCACGCATTCGCGCCACCGAGTCGCCGACCCGTCGTGCCTGAAAGTATCCTATTGGTAAAGTGATTAGGTGACGAAAAAGTCGTGACCCAAGCTCAACGTCGATACGACTCGCGGTGTGAGAAAAAATGTAACTGCGCAACCCCGATAGTAATGACTCAAACAGCATTACCCCTGCCAGCCCGACAGCTATGACATCAAGGGTTGTCAGCCCATGGTGCACGAGCACCTTATCCATCACGACCTGGAAGAAAAGCGGCGTAATAAGGGAAAATATCTGCAAGACGAACGAAGCCAAAAGCACTTCACCCAGCAGCTTTCGATACTTGACAATGGCAGGGATAAACCAGGTGAAGTCAAAACGAGATGCTTCTGTACCGCCGGTAGCCTGTGATTTAATTAGGATAAGCCCTCCGCTCCATCGCTCATTGAGCTGTTCGAGCGTAATGACCTCGGGCCGCTGTGAGCGCGGGTCATGGATCAAAGCTTTTCCTTGATCCAGTTTCGCCAAGACAAAGTAATCACCGTTCACATGGCATGCAATCGCCGGTAACGGGGTACGGTCGAGCCGGTCACTTGAGGTGTAAACAGCTTTGGCCTTTAAACCGATTTTTTTTGCCGCAAGCAGCAATGAAGTTTGGGGTAGTGGCCCATCGGAACTGCCGAATTCATGAAGAATTTGATCTGGTGAGATAGGGCACTGATTCACACGCGCTAGCATCACAAGGCATGCCAAGCCGGTGTCGAGTATGGGCAAGGCTTTTGGGGCCTCCAGAGGTTTGGCTTGATTAAGCATTCTGACTCCTGTTGGGCATGGCTTGCCGCTTAAACTTGTCGCGCTGCAGAAGGCTCAGCGGGGCGTATTGGCTGTGTTGTCAGAAAGATGTAGCGACCCGGGGGGCAGGAAGTCGCGATCAGGGTCATAGTCCGGCTTCATGTAAACGGCAAGAGCCTGAAGGTCAGATGGGGCGAGGCTGCCGGTGGCCTGCTTGAGCTTCAAGGTGTCGACTATGTAATCGTAGCGCGCGTCATTATAGTCCCGCACCGCGGCGTACAGCTGACGCTGGGCGTTGAGTAGATCAGAGATATTGCGTGAGCCTACGTCAATGCCAACCTGATTAGCTTCCACAGACTTCATGCCTGAGAAGATACTTTGGCGACGGGCAAATATTTGCTCCACGCTCGCACTGATGCCCCGAAAAGCATTGCGCGTGGTAAGCACAACCTCTCGACGTTTGTCCTCTTGTTCATCCTGACGTTGATACAAACGCTCGGTCGACTCCCGCACCTGGGAGCGCGTCATTCCTCCGCTATAAAGCGGAACATTCAGCTCAATGCTGATAGTGCTTTGGGAAATATTGCCGCCGTATCCATTAGTGCCGAAATCTGTAGGATTGCTATACCCAAAACTGTCGTTGTCTCCTTTCCTGTAGCTAGCGACCACATCAACAGTTGGTGCATAACCTGCTTTGCGTTGTGAGATAGTCTGCTGGGCAGCGTTTACTGCTTTCGCAGCGGCGAGAAGCTCAATGTTTTGCTGCACCGCTTTCTCAACCCAGACGTTTGGGTTGGTGGGTACAGGTGGCCCGGTTGGCAGCTGATGCCCCATACCCACAATAGAGGTATAGTTGGAATTGGTAAGCCGAGACAATGCCTCAAAGGCATCATCTACTTTACGTTGAGCAAGCTGACGGTTTGCCCGCGCGTTGTCATAAGCCGCTTGGGCATCGTACACGTCGGTGATACTGGAAGCGCCGTCATCCAACCTGCCTTGCGCTTGATCACGTTGACGAGACAAAGCTGCCTCTTCGGCTCTTGCAGCCGCTAACGAATCGAGCATGCGCAAAGTCTCAAAATATGCCTGTGCGGATGTAAGAATCAACGTTTGTTCTTTCGCCGTAAGCTCTAGCTCAGCTTGATCCACAGAAGACTGAGTAGCCTTGAGCTGGTACCAGCGATCCGCATGAAACAATGGTTGGTTCAAGTTGGCTTGAAAGGTATTTCCACTGCGCGAACGATCAAGTGAGGGACGATTGCGATCAAGGTGTGTAACTTCTGTTTTGGTGCCCGCGTTCACAGTAGGCAGGAGTCCTGCCATAGCCTGGGGGACAGCTTCAACCTGTCCCTTGAATGCGTGACGGGAAGCAGAAAGCTGTGGATCGCTCAGTAGAGCAGCTTGGTATACACCTAGTAAATCAGCCCTTTGAATACCATCGGGCACCTCTGTAGCGGCGGCCGACTTGGGAACCAATATCATTAGGACGGTTAAAAAGATGATGCATATTCGACAGAGCATTTGTAGTCCTACTTAAGGCTGAACTATAGCGATCAGCGCCCGGGCGCTTGATATCCGCAATAAGACTTCCAGCAGCGAGACCGATGCTTCAGTATTATTTTTTACAATTTAGCAATCATACGTCAGTACCTCCCCAAAGGTTATGAAAATTAATCATCATTTTAAAGAATTACCCTGAATTCTTTTCACTATCACCGCCGCCCGCAGCAGTCTATTATTGCGCCCCCCAATTTGGGCGAGAGCCCCCGTCGAACCCGGGTGTCTGACGGCCAAACAACATCGTTCCGCTGAATTCAAACGCGAGGCCACAGGCCTCGTGCTTGATCAAGTCTATAGCCATCGAAGCCAGCAGCTCACCTGGGGTTGTCCAGTCCAAGTTGCGGTGCTGCATTAATAAGCGTAAGCCTCCTGTCAAGTTTACTTGACGCAAGGGATTGAAGGTAAAGGCGCTGAAGCACGCCTGAGCACTGACTGGATCCGGTTTTTGGACTCGAAGCGTTCTTCATAGATCTTTATTTTTTCCGTGGCAAACCTATCAGCTGGCCTGATAACTAAGGATGGTCTGAAGTAGCCGCTTATTTTTCGACGACTGAGCCATCGACGCTTTCAAAAAACGATAGCCGTTCAAAGTCGGCCGATCTGCCGACTGTAGTCAGGGCAGCATTCCGGAGTTATACAATGGTGAAAAAAGGACGAGACGTTGTGGGAGTAGCCCCCCCCTAGAGCCTGACAGCACGTCGGAGTAGACGCACCATCGTCAGATCACTTATCAATCTCTATGCCGCTTCCGATTGAAAAGCTCTGATAAATAGCCTCGGGACAGAGATTCCCTGTGAACTTGATGATACGCTTGGCGACACGACGATCTTCGCCTACGAGTCAAGCTGTAATGCCCTATTCCATCGCAGTAACGCCCAAGTGCCCCTTGCCGGTGAAGTCATAATACTCCTCAACCTGGACTTCTTTCGCACAAGCTACCCTTGGCGCAATTGCCTGTTCCTGCTGAGCTCTGGCTTGGGCCAAAACGATGCTGGACATAGTCTCCGCTTGCAGCTTCGCATGATTGAACTCCTCTGGAGCAGCTTTTTTGATACTAATGCCGGTCACGGTTTTCAGTATAAGCTCGATCGCTGATCCGGTAACACCGAGGTAAGAGAGCATCGCAATTCTTCCTTGATGGTTTGACTTTATTTCGGCCTAAATAGGTAAACCTGAAGTCTGAGTTGACGAGTTATCCGATCGACCTCCTGACAGTCTTATTAGACGGAGGTATTATTGACTGCCCCTAGGCAGAATAGACCCCATGGCCGCGCTCACTCCCGAAATCAAAACCTTTATCGCCCAAGCTCTGACTTGTTTCGATTCGCCGTCGCAGGTCGCTGAGGCTGTCAAGACTAATTTCATGGGTGACTTTGTCGCGCCAGTAGGTTGAGAATCACGATCTAGCCGAGCGCTGGGTAACGCTTTTCAAAGACACACGGACGAACTTTCGCGAAACGATGGTAGAAGTGCCAGTGGCAAACCGGGCTTACCGTCTTCCGTGCGCTCGGACGGATGGAGGAGTAGGCAGAGGAGCGTAGGCATCTTGCTCAGTGTGCCAAGTTGTTAGAGCAGGCCGCCAAGGAGTGTGGCGATATCTACACCGTGCGCCGTACCGCTGGTGCAGAATCTAGCGCAGAGCCGGCGACGCGTATCGAAGCTGAGTTATCACTCGCACCAGGTATTCCGGGCTCGCTAAATGCACTAATCCGGCCATGATCTTGGCGGAGAAAAAAGGCGATGGTTCCCACTGAGGTTTCCAAGGTTTAGAACCATTCCAAGCTGGTATCCACTGCGGTACTCACCAAATTATTGCATCCCCGGCATCTCGGGCCACAATTTCGCGCACCTTCATTTTATGGCGCGGACTAACTCTTCCCACTAGGGGGAGTTGCTGCCACAACTTCAATTTAAGGCTGGATCATTAAGCTGAAATCCCAACCCTGTATCACTTTTCCTATAGCCCTGTATCCCGACTTACGGCAGGGCGTAGAGCTATTCACGACAGACTCCAAGCGCGTATCGGACTACGCGATATCCGAAAGCCTGTTTTTGACGAAATCTCGCGATGATTGCGTGCTGCGTACGGAGGCACGAACCGGTGTATGTGAGACGCTGAAAAAAATTGCTGATGAGATCGACTACATCAACCGCGAATCTGGCGTCGCCGATCCCAGTCGTTTGATCGCACGGATGGAAGCGCTGGAGAAGGAAATCTTTGTTTTCAAGGACAACGTTACCGACCCGGCAGACAAGGAGTGTGTTTTTCCGCAATTGAAACAGTACGCAGACGAACAGATACCTAAAAGGGCCGCGCCTAAGAAGGACGAGTTCGTAAGCGCAGAGATTGCCATTGCCTACACCCGTGAGCGTGGGCTGCTTATGCGCTCAATGAACTTGGAGAATTAAGACACGCGATGAAAGATCAAAAAGGCAGACCGTAAAGTATGCCCGCTGTCACGGCCGCCGTTCGGAAATATAAGAAGTCGTTGAAAGCGCTGATTTATATGGTGTCCCAGGCGGGGTTCGAACCTGCAACCTTCCCCTTAGGAGGGGGATGCTCTATCCAATTGAGCTACTGAGACACTGCGTGCCGACACACCGATCGGTGCCAGCGAGGACGGCGTGCATCTTAGCGGCATGTGGCGCTTTTGTCATGTCGTCATTGCCCTTCGACCCTGTAGCCGATGTCGCCTGGATCCACGGCCTGATAAACCGATCATGCAATTTGCAATACCCCAAAAAGCCATCATTGCAAAACGCACTGCAGAGCACTTTTTTTAATTTAATAAGTTACTGATTTAAAAGGATTTTTTATCATTTTCTGATTGGCATGCAGACTGCATTATTGATATCTGTGGAACACATCTCATCCCAAACGGTCGGGCACAGGTACTGGAAAATGAACAAGACTCTCTCAGCGTTGAACGCGGCAGCTCTGGTGGCTCTGGTGGCATTTCATTTCCAGGATTCTGGTATCAAGGATGCTCAGGCCATCACGCCTGCTCCTGTCCACCACCAGATCAGCCAGGCGCCAAAGCTGGCAATCATGACTGAACGCGTTGCAAGCGCAGCGATGCTGGCCAATGACGATGATGAGTCACTTCAGTTTCCACGCGCCGAACAGCGCTGGGTTTTCTGATAACGCCCGCAACGACCCTTTCAAGAGAGAGTAGCCATGTCAAAATCCGCGTTGTCATTTCTGGTCCTGGCGATCATGGCTGTCGTCGCCGACCTTTTGCTTCCTGTTAATGCACAAGCCATGAGTATCGCTGCAAACATCGCCGCCGGTGTGTTCGCCAGTCTCTTCGTGGTTGCGTTGTTCGTCGGTCGTCGCTTCAAGTTCGACCCGGTGCTTCGCTGACAGCGAAGCTACCTGCATCAATTTGCCCGGTCGTCTGACCGTTCGCATCCAGAATCTCCCCTCCTCCGAAAGAACCTTCCTGCACCGCAGCCAACCCTTTGTCGGCTAACCTCGGTCAAGCTGAATTTAGACGCATACTCAGAGTCAAATGGCCATGACAGCTAAAAAGGCCAGTGGCGTGCCCTTTTATCCGGGGACAAATACGATGACTTTGCAAATTCGCTCGCATTTCTGATAATTGGTGCTGGCAATACGCCGCTACCTGAGTCAATATTTGTCACAGAATTGACGCCAAGGATTCGACGTAATACGGCATGATGTCGGCCCCTTGGAACCCCGGTTGAACATTTGGCCAAAATGATTGTCTGACTGTGACAATCTTGCGGCCACTTGCTAGAACCGCTTCCCCTGAACTAACCGGTTAAATATATGAGCCCTATGAAACAGGCTACTTATTCCAGCCGCACGGCTGACAAGTTCGTCGTTCGCCTACCAGACGGCATGCGTAATCGCGTGCAAGAGGTAGCCAAGAATCATCACCGCAGCATGAACTCGGAAATCATCGCTCGTCTCGAACAAAGCCTGATTCAGGAAGGTGCTCTTGGTGATGAACCAAGCCTGCGCCTCGATAGTCCTGAGCTGTCCTTGCACGAACGCGAGCTGCTGCAGCGCTTTCGTCAGCTTTCACATCGTCAACAGAACGCCCTTGTTTCGCTGATTGCTCATGACACGGAACTCGCTTCCGAAGAGTCCTGAGACTTGACGTAACAGACAAAGGCCAGCGAAAGCTGGCCTTTTTCGTTGTAGCCTTTTTGTAGTCTTTTTCTTTATTAGTCGTCGGCTTATTGCGTTACACAGCGACATGAAGACTTGGCCGAAGCATAAAAAAACCGCCTGGTCATGGCGGTTTTTTTATTTCAAAAGACTGTAGCAGTCGCGAGGCTTAGAGCAGAAAGATCGTCGCCAGTCCGAGAAAGATGAAGAAGCCGCCGCTGTCAGTCATCGCCGTAATCATGACGCTTGCCCCCATCGCGGGATCTCGTCCCAGGCGGGAAAGCGCCATGGGAATGGAAACGCCCATCAGCGCTGCCAGCAACAGGTTGAGCGTCATGGCTGCGGTCATGACCACACCCAGCGACCAGCTGTCATACAGCAAGTAGGCGACCACGCCGATCACACCCCCCCATATCAGGCCGTTGATCAGGCCAACAGCCAGCTCCTTGCGCAGCAATCGCGCCGTGTTACCGGTATTGACCTGGTCCAGCGCCATCGCGCGCACGATCATGGTGATGGTCTGATTACCGGAGTTGCCACCGATACCGGCCACGATAGGCATCAGCGCAGCGAGCGCCACCAGCTTCTCGATGGAGCCTTCGAACAGGCCGATCACACGCGAGGCCAGAAACGCGGTTACCAGGTTGACTGCCAGCCAGGCCCAGCGGTTGCGCAGCGAACGCCATACTGACGCGAAGATGTCTTCTTCTTCACGCAGACCCGCCATGTTGAGGACTTCGCTTTCGCTTTCCTCACGGATCAGGTCGACCATTTCATCGATGGTCAGACGGCCGATCAGCTTGCCGTTCTTGTCCACGACCGGCGTGGAGATAAGGTCGTAACGCTCGAACGCCTGTGCCGCATCGTAGGCATCGTCTTCCGGGTGAAAGCTGACCGGATCATTGGCCATGACTTCGCCAACCTGCTTCTCCGGGTCATTGACCAGCAGACGCTTGATCGGCAGCACGCCCTTGAGCACGCCCTCGGAATCGACTACGAACAGTTTGTCGGTGTGACCGGGCAGCTCTTTGAGCCTGCGCAGGTAGCGCAGCACGACTTCAAGGCTGACATCCTCACGGATCGTCACCATCTCGAAGTCCATCAGCGCACCGACCTGATCCTCGTCATAGGACAGGGCCGACCGCACGCGCTCACGCTGCTGTGAATCCAGTGTTTCCATTAGCTCGTGAACGACGTCGCGGGGCAACTCGGGAGCAAGGTCGGCCAGTTCGTCGGCGTCCATGTCCCGTGCCGCCGCGAGCAACTCATGATCGTCCATGTCGGCGATCAGGGTTTCACGAACGGAATCGGATACTTCAAGAAGAATGTCGCCGTCGCGATCGGCCTTGACCAACTGCCAGACGGTCAGACGGTCTTCCAGGGGCAAGGCTTCAAGGATATAAGCGACGTCGGCAGAGTGAAGGTCTTCGAGCTTGCGTTGCAACTCGACGAGGTTCTGCCGGTGAACCAGGTTTTCTACACGGTCCTGATGCTGACCTTCCTGACGATGGGTCAGGTCCTCAACAATACGCTGGCGCTGCAGCAGATCGACAACCTGAGCCAGGCGATCCTGCAAGCTTTCCTGCGTTTTTTTTACTTCTCTTTCGGTCATAGGCGAACTCCACTCCCAGCAGCGGAGCACGCCGGGAGATCAATCAGTTAATTCATGATTGTTGAAAAACATTATCGAGTAACGACTGGGTATGTCCATGGAGGTGTTCCACAAGCCCCGGCGGAGCTGACGGGCGCAATGATACACCGCTTTGAGCGAAGCGCACGCGAGAAAATTCAGCTCAGAACAACCGTTTGCAGTGCAAACCTGCACAACTCCGTAAGCCAGCCAGAGTTCGACGTCACATTCAGCCAACAAAACACGCTCGCCCCGTCCAAAGACGGCAGTTAGCCTTTGCTGACACCCGTCACGGAGGACCTTGAGCATGCGACCTGCCAATCACCTGCTGCTGTGGAGCGCCCTGCTCTGCCTATCTGCAACTGCAACCGCCAGCAACGTTCATCGCTGCGAGGATGCATCCGGAAAGATTACGTTTACCACCCTCGGCTGCCCGGATGGGCACAGCACCCGCCTGCAGAGAGCCTTCAATGCACCACCGGGCACCCGTATCGATGTGCTGCCGCCCGCCAACACTGCGCAAACCGCGCGTGGAAAACCGGCAGATCAGACACTGGTCGTGGTCGGCACACGCGATGATGGCTGCGGCAACCGCTTGAGCGCCGAACAGCGCCGGGCTGCGATCATCAACCAGCGTACCCCTCCCGGCATGACGCAGCGTGATGTGGAGAGCCTGTTGGGGCGCCCCGACAAGGTCACCAACCGCAACGGCGAATTGCACTATGTGTACAACCAGAAAAAAGGCCGCAGCAATAAGGTGACATTCGACGAGCACGGATGCGTTAAAGGAAAACGCTAGAAAGCAAAAAGCCCACATCTTTCGATGTGGGCTTTTCGTTTGTATGGTGCACTCGACAGGATTCGAACCTGTGACCGCTCGGTTCGTAGCCGAGTACTCTATCCAGCTGAGCTACGAGTGCATTGGTGTTTTTATACCAGATCACCTCTGGTTGGAGCCAGTTATCGGAAACCTTGTAATTGCTTACAACACTTCAAACAACTTTAAATGGTGCACTCGACAGGATTCGAACCTGTGACCGCTCGGTTCGTAGCCGAGTACTCTATCCAGCTGAGCTACGAGTGCATGTGTTGGTGCCGCGCATTATAGGTCGTAAAACTGTTTAGTCAAGCACTTTTTCTAGTAAATTCAACAACTTACAGATCAAGCCCAGTTTTACGCACTACATAAATAATGGCGGAGAACGGGGGATTCGAACCCCCGACACCCTTTTGAGGTGTACTCCCTTAGCAGGGGAGCGCCTTCGGCCACTCGGCCAGCTCTCCGCAACACGGGGCGTATAATAACCACCCTTTTCCCCGTTTGCAAACCAAAAATTCAATAAAAATTAATGGCTTGGTTCTTCGTCCTTCTCTTTCTTGATACGCAGGTAAATCTCTTCACGGTGGACAGCGACTTCCTTGGGCGCATTGACACCAATACGCACCTGATTACCCTTCACTCCGAGCACGGTGACGGTGATTTCACCATCCCCAATGATCAGGCTTTCCGCGCACCGACGAGTCAGAATCAGCATACTTTTCTCCTTACGCCTTTATTCAGGGACAACAGTCTGCAACCTATAGGCAGTGACACTAGCAAAACGCCATGACCACTACCTGTATATCGACTAACGCAAAGAAAACAAAAGCCCTTCTGCGCAGCACCCGAAAGACGCGGTCACGCCGCGACCTTCGATGACAGGGTCATTCACCCTGCCGCGGAGCATCCAGCTCAAAGGCCGTGTGCAATGCGCGCACAGCCAACTCCAGGTATTTCTCTTCGATGACCACGGAAACCTTGATTTCCGATGTGGAGATCATCTGGATATTGATGCTCTCTTTGGCCAGCGCTTCGAACATGCGACTGGCAACGCCGGCATGCGAGCGCATACCAACGCCGACGATGGACACCTTGGCGATCTTGGTATCGCCGGACACTTCACGCGCGCTGATTTCACGCGCAGTGGCTTCGAGCACCTGCAAGGCCGCCTGATAGTCGTTGCGATGGATCGTGAAGGTGAAATCGGTGGTGTTATCGTGCGAGACGTTCTGCACGATCATGTCCACTTCGATATTGGCCGCGCTGATCGGACCGAGAATCTTGAACGCCACGCCGGGGGTGTCTGGCACGCCACGGATGGTCAGCTTGGCTTCATCGCGGTTGAAGGCGATGCCGGAAATGATCGGCTGTTCCATGGATTCCTCTTCATCGATTGTAATGAGGGTGCCCGGCCCCTCTTTGAAGCTGTGCAGAACGCGCAGCGGGACATTGTATTTGCCGGCGAATTCGACCGCACGGATCTGCAGCACCTTGGAACCGAGGCTGGCCATTTCCAGCATCTCTTCGAAGGTGATCTTGTCGAGGCGCTGGGCCTGCGACACGACGCGCGGATCAGTGGTATAGACGCCATCGACGTCGGTGTAGATCTGGCACTCGTCCGCTTTCAGCGCCGCCGCCAGGGCAACACCGGTCGTGTCCGAGCCACCACGCCCGAGGGTCGTGATGTTGCCGTGTTCATCGACACCCTGGAAGCCGGCGACCACCACCACGCGACCCGCTTTCAGGTCGGAGCGGATCTTCTGGTCGTCGATCTGCAGGATGCGCGCCTTGTTGTGCGCGCTGTCGGTGAGAATACGCACCTGATTGCCGGTGTAGGACACCGCCGGAACGCCACGTTTCATCAAGGCCATCGCCAGCAGCGCGATGGTGACCTGCTCGCCCGTGGAGACAATGACATCCAGCTCGCGAGGAACCGGCTGATCACTGATCTGCCTGGCCAGCTCGATCAGACGATTGGTTTCACCGCTCATGGCCGACAGCACGACCACAAGGTCGTCACCCGCCTCACGGAATTTCTTGACCTTGTCGGCCACCTGCTCGATGCGCTCTACAGAGCCCACGGAGGTGCCGCCAAATTTCTGTACGATTAAAGCCATCTCAAAGCCGCCTCAAATCCCGTTAAGAGCACCCATTAACATTCGAGCCCCAGTACGACCTGCCGGTGTGCGGCAGGCCCGCTGACCCGACTCAGATACCCTGCTCTACAAAAGGAACGGCCAGTGCCAGCGCTGAATCCAGCGCACCGGCATCGACACCACCGCCTTGAGCCATGTCAGGACGGCCACCACCTTTACCACCTACGGCGGCAGCTGCCTGCTTCATCAAATCACCGGCTTTGAGTTGGCCAGTCAGGTCCTTGGTCACGCCTGCGACCAAGACAACCTTGTCCTCATGAACACTGCCGAGCAGGATCACTGCGCGGCCGAGCTTGTTCTTCAACTGATCGACAAGCGCCAACAGCGCCTTGCCATCCTGACCATCCAGGCGCGTGGCCAGAACCTTGACCCCTTTGACATCCAGCGCAGCTGACGACAGGTCGTCACCGGCGGCACTGGCTGCCTTGGCCTGCAGTTGTTCCAGTTGTTTTTCCAGCAGACGGTTGCGTTCAATCACCGCCGTCAGCTTGTCCAGCAGGTTGTCGCGATTGCCTTTGACCAGCGTCGCGGCTTCCTTGAGTTGATCTTCGGCCGAATTCAGCCATGCCAGGGCCGCAGCGCCGGTGACGGCCTCGATACGGCGCACGCCTGCTGCAACACCGCCCTCACTGACGATCTTGAACAGCGCGATGTCACCGGTGCGGCTGGCGTGAATGCCACCACACAGCTCGACGGAAAACTCGCCGCCCATGCTCAGTACACGAACGCTGTCGCCGTACTTCTCGCCGAACAGCGCCATGGCGCCCTTCTTCTTCGCCGTGTCGATATCGGTTTCTTCGGTCATTACCTCGGTGTTCTTGCGAATCTCGGCGTTGACGATATCTTCCAGCGCGCGCAGTTGCTCGGGCTTGATCGCTTCGAAATGGCTGAAGTCGAAGCGCAGACGCTGACTGTCGACCAGCGAGCCTTTCTGCTGAACGTGCTCACCCAGCACCTGACGCAATGCGGCGTGCAGCAAGTGAGTGGCCGAATGGTTCAATTTGGTTGCATCGCGAACTTCATCAGCCACTTGTGTTTCAACCTGCGCGCCAACGCTCAGGCTGCCGGACGCCACAACGCCGTGGTGCAGGAACGCACCACCGGTCTTGGTGGTATCACTGACGTCAAAGCGCGCGTCACCGGCCAGCAGGAAACCGCTGTCACCGATCTGACCGCCCGACTCGGCGTAGAACGGGGTGATGTCGAGAATCACCACGCCCTCTTCGCCTTCATTCAGGTGAGAAACCGACTGGCCTTCCTTATAGAGGGCCACGACGCTGGCGCTGCCAGTGGTCGCCGAGTAACCGGTGAACTGCGTGGCCACATCGACCTTGACCAGGCTGTTGTAATCCATGCCGAACGAACTGGCCGAACGGGCGCGCACGCGCTGGGCGTCCATTTCACGCTCGAAGCCTGCTTCGTCCAGGGTCAGGTTGCGCTCGCGGGCGATGTCGCCGGTCAGGTCCATCGGGAAGCCGTAGGTGTCGTACAGCTTGAACACCACTTCGCCCGGAACCACGGTGCCTTTGAGGTCGGCCAGATCCTGCTCGAGAATTTTCAGACCTTGCTCGAGGGTCTTGGCGAACTGCTCTTCTTCGCCTTTCAGTACGCGTTCGATATGCGACTGCTGCTGCACCAGCTCAGGGAACGCAGACCCCATCTCGGCAACCAGCGCGGCAACGATCTGGTAGAAGAAGCTGCCCTTGGCACCCAGTTTGTTGCCGTGACGGCAGGCGCGACGAATGATGCGGCGCAGCACATAACCGCGACCTTCGTTGGACGGCAGCACGCCGTCGGCGATCAGGAAGCCGCACGAGCGAATGTGGTCAGCCACGACTTTCAGCGAAGCCTGGTTGTCATTGCTGCAACCGATGGCCTTGGCCGACGCAGCCAGCAGGCTCTGGAACAGGTCGATTTCATAGTTGGAATGCACGTGCTGCAGGACCGCACTGACGCGCTCCAGGCCCATGCCGGTATCGACCGATGGCGCTGGCAGCGGGTGCAGCACGCCATCTGCAGTCCGGTTGAACTGCATGAATACGTTGTTCCAGATCTCGATGTAACGGTCGCCGTCTTCTTCCGGCGAGCCTGGCGGGCCGCCCCAGATTTCCGGGCCGTGGTCGAAGAAAATCTCGCTGCAAGGGCCGCATGGGCCGGTGTCGCCCATGGTCCAGAAGTTATCGGAGGCGTACGGTGCGCCTTTGTTGTCGCCAATACGGACCATGCGCTCGGCAGGTACGCCGATCTCCTTGGTCCAGATGTCGTAGGCTTCGTCGTCAGTGGCGTACACCGTGACCCAGAGTTTTTCCTTGGGCAGGTTGAGCCATTTTTCGGAGGTCAGGAAGGTCCAGGCGTAGGTGATGGCATCACGCTTGAAATAGTCACCGAAGCTGAAGTTGCCCAGCATTTCGAAAAAAGTATGGTGACGAGCGGTATAGCCGACGTTTTCCAGGTCGTTGTGCTTGCCACCGGCACGCACGCATTTCTGACTGGTAACGGCGCGGGTGTAGGCGCGCTTTTCCTGGCCCAGGAAGCAATCCTTGAACTGGTTCATGCCTGCGTTGGTGAACAGCAGGGTTGGGTCATTGCCCGGAATCAAGGAGCTTGAAGCGACACGGGTGTGGCCTTGCTCTTCGAAGAAGCCAAGGAAGGCTTCACGGATTTCTGCGCTTTTCATAGGTTCTTCCACGGAGACTGCGGCCAGAGGCAAGTGCAAAACGTCAAATGACGTAGCGACGGCAAAGGGCCGCATTATATAGGCGTTGCGCCCTCGGTACAGTGTGTTTGTGCGATAGAAACAAGTAACTGGATTATCGGCATGTCATGAGTGTTCAAAGGCTGCGAATGCGGCGATGACCTGTTCGATCTGAGCGCGCGACACGTGCAGGTGGGTCACCATGCGCAGCCGCGACGCGGCCGTGAGTACGATGCCACGCTCGGCGCAGAACGCTTTGAGCGATGCCGCGCGCTCGCCGATCTGCACATAGACCATATTGGTCTGCACCGGCTCGACGGAGTAGCCGAGCCCGCTCAGGCCTTCAGCCAGAAACGCCGCGTTGGCATGGTCGTCCGCCAACCGCTCGACCTGATGATCCAGCGCGTAGAGCCCTGCCGCCGCCAGCCCTCCAGCCTGACGCATGCCACCGCCGAGCATCTTGCGCAAGCGGCGGGCCTTGGCGATCAACGGCTGCGAACCGCACAGCACCGAGCCGATCGGCGCGCCCAGCCCCTTGGAGAGGCAGACCGAAACCGAATCGAAGTGCCGGGTGATCTCATGGACATCGACACCCAGCCTGACCGCGGCGTTGTACAGTCGTGCGCCGTCCAGATGGAGGGCGAGCCCCTTTTCCAGAGTCAGGGTACGCGCGGCAGCCAGGTAGTCTAGGGGCAGCACTTTGCCCTGCATGGTGTTTTCCAGGGCCAGCAGGCGCGTGCGGGCAAAGTGAAAATCATCGGGCTTGATGGCGTCGAGCACCTGCTGCAGGTCCAGAGAACCGTCGGCCTGTACCTCCAGCGGCTGTGGCTGAATGGAGCCCAGCACTGCCGCACCGCCACCTTCGTATTTATAGGTGTGGGCCTGCTGACCGACGATGTACTCGTCGCCGCGTTCACAGTGCGCCATCAGCGCCAGCAGATTGCTCATGGTGCCCGACGGCACGAACAGCGCGGCATCAAACCCGAGGCGTCCGGCAAGCGTTGCTTCGAGCAGGTTGACGGTAGGGTCCTCGCCGTAGACGTCATCGCCAACGGGCGCACGTGCCATGGCATCGAGCATGCCGGCCGTGGGCAGAGTCACTGTGTCGCTGCGCAGATCGATGACAGTCACGAAAAAGCTCCCTGAAGTTGAAGATCGATAATGCATGCAACCTTTGGCTTGCAACAAGGCATTACTGACGACGCGGTACATGATAATCAAGCGCCGCCGCTCTCGATACTCCGACCCCTTATAAGAAAAAGGCAGGTATACCGTACGAAAGTGTCCATGCATGATCCAGCGAACTATGATAAAAATCTCGCGCCGGCTACGTAAAGTGACGGCAACGTTCTCAGGGCGGGGTGTAATTCCCCACCGGCGGTAATGACGCGCAATGCGTCTAGCCCGCGAGCGCTTGGGGGTCGTGGCGTTGGCCGCGATCTGCAAGGTCAGCAGACCCGGTGTGATTCCGGGGCCGACGGTCATAGTCCGGATGAAGAGAGAGCGGGATTGGTGTCAGCAAGAACGTCTGTAAAACCTATCCATGAACGACATCGTTCAGGAGGCTTTCCTACGCAGCTTGAATCCCTTTCGATCCAAACGCCCTGTTTTTTCCATAAACAGGAGTCAGAACACGTGCAACCAACTGCAATCGACAGCAAAAGCAAAAGCCACGCAAACGAGCGTGTCGCGTTCATCCAGGCCTGCTGGCACAAGGATATCGTCGACCAGAGCCGTAAAGGTTTTATCGCCGAGATGGCCAATCAGGGCTACGCCGAAAGCGATATCGACATCTTTGAAGTGGGCGGCGCCTTTGAAATCCCGCTGCATGCAAAACTGCTGGCCAATACCGGCCGCTACGCCGGCATCGTCGGCGCCGCACTGGTAGTGGACGGCGGCATCTATCGTCACGAATTCGTCGCGCAGTCAGTGGTCAGCGCGCTGATGCAGGTCCAGCTGGAAACCGAAGTACCGGTGTTCTCCGTGGTCCTGACACCGCATCACTTCCATGCCGGCGAAGAGCATCAGAAGTTCTTCTTCGATCACTTCGTGCACAAGGGCGAAGAAGCAGCCAAGACCTGCGCTGACACCCTGAACAAGGTACGCAGCCTGCGCCGTCTGGATGCACAGCAGAAAGCGGCCTGCTGAGACGCAGCATCGGTAGGTGTTCTCCCGGACACCTATCGTTCTGGACGCTCTGCGTCAGGTCCTGAGGGTGCCGAGCGATCAGCCGAGGCTGTCCGCATCAGTAGGTACGATCAGAATCCCCGCCCGCAGGCCGTTTTTGACCTTGGGGTTGGGGAAGATGATCCTCGCGCCCTCCTCTTCCACTACCCAGCGTGAACCACCCGCGTCTTCGGCCAGCACGTAGCCCTTTTCCAGCGGGGAGAAGTTCTCGACGTCATCGGCCAGGTTGAACGTGAACGCATCGGTGCGCTTGATCACTTCCCGCGCCACGCTGAACAGTTGCAACCCTTGAAGATCGTCATCCCACTCGGGCTCGGCGCCCTCGATGAGCTGCTCGAGACACACGCGCAGTGACCCAAGATTGACCTGCTGGTTCTGCCCGAACGGCCGCGCCTTGCCCAGTTCCAGAGTGAAAGCCTCGGCCCCCAATTGATCGTAGGTGTAGGCGCTGAACACAATGGACGGCTTGTTCTGCAGCAACACCGCACTCATGCCCGCCGCTCGTAGCCTGGCAAGCTCGAGCCGGGAATGCTGACGTCCTTCCTTCCACGGGTACAGCGCGAACTGCTCGATGGCCGAACCACGGATGGCGGTGTGCAGATCGTAATGCAGCCGATAACGCTCCGGCAGACTGAAAAAGCTGGCGGCCAGTCGTTCCAGCTCGCAGGCCCGCAAGGCCTCGGCGCCACCGCTTTGCAGATGACGGCCGTTGAACAGCCGATTGACATCCTGCTCGACAAAACGCGCCCCGCGTCGCATTGCGTCGGGATTGCCGAACAGGAACAGAATACGTGCGCGCGGTTTCAGGTCGCCGCGCGCAATGCTGCGGATCAATTCATCCAGCAGCTCGATGGGCGCAGTCTCGTTGCCGTGGATACCGGCAGACAGCAGCAGGTCAGTGCCGTTGTCACGAGCCTCCGGCGGGCGGACTTCCAGTGCGCCCTCGCCCATCCAGCGCATGCGCACGCCTTCGACGGTCAGTTGAGTCTTCTCCGCCGGCTCACGTCCAGCCAGGGTCAGTTCAAGCAGTTTGCCGAGGGCGAGCATGGCGCGCTTCCTTAGTGGTTGCAGTCAGGACCGTGAACGTGACCGTCTTCCTCGACGCCCATGTCGGCCGGTTCCATTTCCAGTTGCAGGCTGACCAGGTTGGTCGCCAGCGGACGCAGCAACAGGTTGGCGTATTCGGCATCGTCTTCTTCGACGTCAACGCCGATCAGCAACTGGCCACGGCCATCCTGCTGAATCCACAATTCCTTGCCCTGCCAGATGACGGCAACGCGGGTGCAGGACGTTTCCAGCTGGGTGCCATCAGCGTCTTCAAGGATCAGTTGCAGGGCGTCGCTCATATAAAAATGCTCTCTATAAAGGAAATAGTGCGCCGGACAGTGGCCCGACGCGCAGGATGCTTCAATTCAGTTGAAACGGATAAACCGCGCCCAGTTTAAGGATTTGCGTCAATTCATCCAATGCCGTGCGGCATTCGTTGAGCAATCGGGGGTCGGCCAGATCGCTTTCACTCATGCGGTCCCGGTAGTGCCTGTCGACCCACTGCGTCAACGTTTCGTACAACGGCGCCGTCATGATCACCCCCGGATTCACCGCCGCCAGCTCGGTGTCGTTGAGTGCTACACGCAAGCGCAGGCAGGCTGGACCACCGCCGTTCTGCATGCTTTGCTTGAGGTCGAACACCTTGACCTCGGCAACCGGGCTGTCATCGGCGATCAATCGTTGCAGGTAAGCCCAGACACTCGCGTTCGCCTGGCATTCCTGCGGCACTATCAGCAGCATCGAGCCATCGGGCCGCGACAACAGCTGGCTATTGAACAGGTAGGAGCGCACGGCATCCTGAACCGAGACCTCGGCACGCGGTACGCAAATCGCCCGCAACTGCCCGCCGACACGACTGAGTTTGTCGCGCAGCTCATCGAGCATCGGTTCGGTATTCAGGAACGCGTCCTGGTGATAGAACAGCACCTCACCGTTGCCGACCGCAATCACATCGTTGTGGAACACCCCCTGATCAATGACCGCCGGGTTCTGCTGACTATAGACCACGCCGGCCTCGCTCAGGCCGTGCAGCCGCGCAACGGCGCGTGACGCCTCCAGGGTCTGACGGGCCGGGTACTTCTGCGGCGCCGGGTAGCGCGTGTCGAAGGCACTGCGGCCAAACACGAAGAACTCGACACCGGCCTCGCCGTAATCACGACAGAAACGGGTGTGGTTGGCCGCGCCTTCGTCGCCAAACTGCGCGACAGCCGGCAACGCAGGGTGATGAGCGAAATGCTTTGCATCCGCGAACATCGCGCCAAGCACGCGGGTGGTGGTCGGATGCTCGATGCTGCGGTGGTATTTGCAGTTGAGGTTGGCGGCCGTGAAATGCACGCGCCCATCAGCAGTGTCGGCACTGGGGCTGACCGTAGCCGCGTTGGCCACCCACATGCTGGAAGCCGAGCAACTGGCGACCAGCAACGGCATGTCCTGACGGGCCGCTTTTTCAATCACCTGCTCATCGCTGCCGGTAAAGCCCAGACGGCGCAGGCCGGACACATCAGGACGTTCCTGCGGTGCCAGCACGCCCTGGGTAAAACCCAGGTCCATCAGCGCTTTCATTTTTGCCAGGCCTTGCAGCGCCGCCTCACGCGGGTTAGCACTTTGCTGACTGTTACTCTGGGAGGCAACGTTACCGTAGGACAACCCGCCGTAGTTGTGGGTTGGCCCGACCAGACCGTCAAAATTCACTTCACAGGACTTCATCGGCAAGGCTCCGTGGATCTGTTTTTATAAGCAATCGTGCGCACTGTCAGCTCAGCCTGATACCGGGGGTCAGTGTCGCAGGCAGGGTCAGCCTGCCGGCCTCCAGCGAAGCCACCGGATAGGCGCAGTAATCGGCCGCATAATAGGCGCTGGCGCGATGGTTGCCCGAGGCGCCTACCCCGCCAAACGGGGCGCTGCTGGCGGCTCCGGTCAACGGCTTGTTCCAGTTGACGATCCCGGCACGGCTGTGCAGCCAGAACTGCTGATAGCGCGCTTCGGAGTCAGACAGCAGACCTGCCGCCAGGCCATAACGGGTGGCGTTGGCTTCGGCGATGGCGGCGTCGAAACCGGCGTAGCGGATGACCTGCAGCAGCGGGCCGAACAGCTCTTCGTCGGGTCGATCGGGCACCGCGCTGACATCGATAATGCCCGGCGTCAGCAGCGCCGAGCCGGGCTGCGGCTGGCGCATTTCCAGCAGGGTCAGTGCGCCGTTGGCGAGCAGATTGCGCTGCGCGTCGAGCAAGCCGCGTGCAGCCTCCAGCGAAATCACCGAACCCATGAACGGCGCAGGCTGTTGATCGAACGCACCGGCTTCGATAGTAGCGCTGACGCTAACCAGTCGTGCCAGCAAGGCATCACCCCAGTCGCCTTCGGGCACCAGCAGACGACGCGCACAGGTGCAGCGCTGGCCGGCAGAAATGAAAGCCGACTGAATGATGGTGTACACCGCTGCATCGATGTCCTGAACCTGATCGACAATCAACGGGTTGTTACCGCCCATTTCCAGCGCAAGGATCTTGTCCGGCCGACCGGCGAACTGCTGATGCAGCGCATTGCCGGTCCGGCTCGACCCGGTGAAGAACAGGCCGTCGATACCCGGATTGGCCGCCAGCGCGATACCGGTTTCGCGACCGCCCTGCAGCAGGTTCAGGACCCCGGCAGGCAGCCCGGCTTCGATCCAGCACTTGACGGTCAGTTCAGCGACTTTCGGTGTCAGTTCGCTGGGCTTGAACAGCACCACATTGCCCGCCAGCAAGGCCGGGACGATATGGCCGTTGGGCAGATGCCCGGGAAAGTTGTACGGCCCGAACACGGCGACCACGCCGTGCGGCTTGTGGCGCAGTACCGCAGTGGCGTCGCCCAGTGGCCCGCTCTTTTCGCCGGTTCGTTCGCGATAGCTCTGCACCGAGATGGCAATCTTGTTGACCATGCTGGTCACTTCGGTCGCTGATTCCCACAACGGTTTGCCGGTCTCTTCACCGATGCACTGCGCCAGCGCGTCGGCGTGATGTTTGAGCCGTGCAGCGAAGGCCTCCAGTACCGCGATGCGCTGATCCAGAGACAGCAGCGCCCAGGCGGGAAATGCCTGTCGCGCCGTCTGCACCGCTTGCTCGACCTGCACGGCGCTCGCCCCACGCCCGGACCACAGCACTTGCTGGGTCACCGGGTTCAGCGAATTGACTACCTCACCCTGCCCGTCCTGCCACGCGCCTGCGATGTAAAGGCTATTCATCGAACGCCCTCCCGCGCCGCAGACAAGGGCACCGCGCGCACATTGTCGCCCGCACTCATGCGCAGCCGCTTGGCGGTTTGCGGAGCGACGACCAGCGTACCGGCGGCAAAACGCGCAGCGCCTACCGTGACGCGGCAGTCTTCACGCTTGCGGTTGTAGATGAGGAACTGTGGAGCGTCGTCACCTGGCGTGCCGATGGCCAGCACCAGCGCCTGGCTGTCCTTGATTGCGCGAATCTTGCCGGTCTCGCACTCGATGGCCGGGCCGGCATCGAAGATGTCGACATAACCCTGATACGAAAAGCCTTCGCTCTTGAGCATGGTCAGCGCAGGCTCGGTGTCGGCATGCACCCGACCGATCACGTTGCGTGCATCTTCGGAAAGAAAGCAGCTGTACAACGGAAACTTGGGCATCAGTTCGGCGATGAATGCCTTGTTGCCCACGCCGGTCAGGTAATCGGCCTGGCTGAATTCCATCTTGAAGAAATGCCGCCCCAGACTTTCCCAGAACGGCGAACGGCCCTGCTCATCGGACATGCCGCGCATTTCGGCAATGATCTTATTGCCGAACAGCCTGGGGAATTCGGCGATAAACAGCATGCGCGCCTTGGACAGCAGGCGGCCGTTGAGGCCGTTACGCGAATCACTGTGCAGGAACAGCGAGCACAGCTCGGAATTGCCGGTCAGGTCGTTGGCCAGGAACAGGGTTGGAATTTCCCGGTAGATGTTCAGCTCCTGTGAAGCGCTGACGGTCAAACCGACCCGGTAGTTGTACCAGGGCTCGCGCAGACCGACCGCCCCGGCGATGGCGGAAATGCCCACCACCCGGCCGTCGTCATCTTCCAGCACGAACAGGTAATCGGCATCGCCGCGCTCGGCTTCGCCGCGAAAGGTCTTTTCAGCCCAGCCTACCCGGTGCGCCAGACGCTGCTCATTGGCGGGCAGAGTCGTCAGACCGGCGCCGGTGCTACGCGCCAGCTCGATCAACGCGGGCAGGTCGCTGCTGCGTACAGGACGAACGATCATGTTATCTCCTCAGCGGCTCATCAAGAGCCTTGAAACTCGCTAATCAGCTATCGAACGTCCGGTTCAGACCGCGACAATCCGCACACTGGCACCTTCACCAACACCCAGGGCATCGGCAGCCTGGAGGCTAAGCACCACCGGCCTGCCGGGCGCCCAGTCCAGTTCCAGCAGCACCGCGCGGTAGTCCTGCAACAGGCCATTGGCGATCAGATACAGACGCCCGCCCTTGCCGACATCGCTGCCTTGCCCGGGCTCGACCTTGACCGGAACCAGGCGGCTCTGGGCAATCGAACGAATCCCGGACACCCGCGCGTGCAGCGTCGGTCCACCGTCGAAAATGTCGATGTAGTGATCGGTTTCAAAGCCTTCGCGCATCAGGATGTCGAAGGTGATCTGCGCGCGCGGATGTACCTGTCCCATGGCTTCCTGCGCTGCGTCGGGCAGCAGTGGCACGTAGATCGGGTAATGCGGCATCAGCTCGGCGAGGAAGGTCCGGCTTTTCAGCCCGCACAGGCGTTCGGCAGCGGCGTAATTGATATCGAAGAAGTTGCGCCCGATGGCATCCCAGAACGGTGAGTCGCCCTGCTCATCGCTGTAACCGACGATCTCGGTCACCACCGAATCGGCAAAGCGCTCGGGGTGACTGGCAACAAACAGCAGGCGACCGCGCGAATTGAGCTCCGACCATGCCGTGCCGACCAGCTCCGGGACCACGTAGAAACTGGTCAACAGGCTGTTGCCGGTCAGGTCATGACACTGCGACAGCACGTGAATCTTGTTATGGATCTTCAGTTCGCGGGAAGCATGCACGAAGGTTTCGTTGCGAAAACTGTAGAACGGCTCGGAGTAGCCCGCCGAGGCGACGATGCCCGAGCAGCCCACCAGCTTGCCGCTTTCGCTGTCTTCGAGCACGAAGAAGTAGGTTTCTTCGCCGTTGAAGCTGACCTCGGCGGCAAACGACGCCTCCGACGAGCCGATCTTGTCGGTCAGGCGGCCAGCATCGTCGGGCAAGGACGTGACACCGATAGGGCTGTCGGCAGCGAGGCGTTGAACCTCGGCCAGGTCAGCCATTTGCGCAGGGCGCATTACCAGCATGGTGCCACTCCTTGTAGATCGACCAGCCTTTACGACCGGCGCTAGTAAAAGCACCACGCGGCGTCAGGCCGCATGGCGCAGGAAACAGGTACGGCGTCCGCCATCAGGCGGACGCCGCAAGGCTGTCATCGGGTCAGGATGTCAGTTTGGCGATGGCGCGTTCGAAGCGGTTCAGGCCCTCTTCGATGTCTGCGTCTTCAATCACCAGGCTCGGCGCGAAACGAATCACGTCAGGGCCGGCCTGCAGGATCATCAGGTCCTGGGCCTCGGCCGCATTGAAGATGTCCTTGGCCTTGCCTTTCCAGGCATCGGACAACACGCAACCGATCAGCAGGCCCAGACCGCGCACTTCGCTGAACACGCCGTATTGCTGGCCGATGCTTTCCAGACGAGTCTTGAACTGCTGATGCTTGCGCTGCACACCCGCCAGCACTTCAGGCGTATTGACGACATCGATGACAGCCTCACCGACCGCGCAGGCCAGCGGGTTGCCGCCATAGGTGGTGCCGTGGACGCCGACCGCAAAGTGCCTGGCGAGCTTTTCAGTGGTCAACATGGCCGCCAGCGGGAAACCGCCGCCGATACTCTTGGCGCTGGAAAGGATGTCCGGGGTCACGCCGTAATGCATGTAGGCGAACAGATGACCGCTGCGGCCCATGCCGCTCTGCACTTCATCGAACACCAGCAGGGCGTTGTGCTCGTCACACAATTTGCGCGCACCTTGCAGGTATTCCAGCTGACCCGGCAGAACACCACCCTCGCCCTGAATCGGCTCCAGCACCACGGCACAGGTCTTGTCGGTAACAGCAGCCTTTAGGGCGTCGAGGTCGTTGTACGGCACATGGCTGATGCCGGTGATCTTCGGCCCGAAACCATCGGAGTACTTCGGCTGCCCACCCACGCTGACGGTGAACAGGGTACGGCCATGAAAACTGTTCAGCGCCGCGATGATTTCGTACTTCTCCGGGCCGTACTGGTCATGCGCTACACGGCGTGCCAGCTTGAAGGCGGCTTCGTTGGCTTCAGCACCGGAGTTACAGAAGAACACGCGCTCGGCGAACGTCGCATCCACCAGCTTTTTCGCCAGACGCAGGGTCGGCTCGTTGGTGAAGACGTTGGACACATGCCAGAGGTTATTGGCCTGCTCGGTCAAGGCACCGACCAGCGCCGGGTGGCAGTGGCCCAATACGTTGACGGCGATACCGCCCGAGAAATCCACCAGTTCGCGCCCCGCCTGATCCCAGACCCGGGAGCCCACACCGCGCACAGGGATGAACCCGGCCGGGGCGTAATTGGGGACCATTACCTGGTCGAAATCGGCGCGTTGCACCGCAGCATGCTCAACGGACATCGGAGTCTCCTGATGAGGAACGCCTGCCTGAAACTGGCGAGCGATGGAAAGATTGTAAGGACTGATTTGTGTTCGGCCTTGCCGCCAGGCGACAACTTGTTACAGCGCAAAACCGGGTTTTTTCTAGGTTTTCGGCAATGCGACAATTTGCGTCACAAAGGCGCAGTTTAAACGGATTGAGGCGGGCCTGTCTGGACCTGAGCTGTCGCGGCAGCACTTCTATCGCGACTAGGCAATCAACCGCGTTCGGCAGGCACAGGGGAAAGTTCGAACGGGCTGCTGCTGCGTCGCTGATTGCGGTCTTCGCGCGGCGTGGCACCGAAGAAATTGCGGTAGGCGCTGGAGAAGTGCGGCCCCGAGGAAAAACCGCACGAAAGGCCGATCTGAATGATCGACTTGCTGGTCTGCATCAGCATCTGGCGCGCCTTGTTCAAGCGCAGTTCCAGGTAATACTGGCTGGGCACACGGTTGAGGTACTGCTTGAAGATCCGTTCCAGCTGACGACGAGACACGCACACGTGCTGGGCGATTTCGTCGGTGGTCAATGGCTCTTCGATGTTGGCTTCCATCAGCAGCACCGCCTGAGTCAGCTTGGGATGGCTGGAGCCCAGACGGTTCTGCAGCGGAATGCGCTGACGCTCGCCGCCTTCACGAATGCGCTCGACCACCAGTTCTTCGGACACAGCACCGGCCAATTCGGCGCCATGATCACGGGACAGCACCGCCAGCAGCAGGTCGAGCACCGACATGCCACCACAGGCGGTCAGGCGATCCCGATCCCAATCGAACAAATGGCTGGTGGCAATGACCTTGGGGAAACGCTCGGCGAAGTCGTCCTGCCAGCGCCAGTGCACGGCGGCACGGTAGCCATCCAGCAGGCCCAGTTGCGCAAGCGGATAGACGCCCGCTGACAGCCCGCCAATCGAACAGCCGGCACGCACCAGTTGCTTGAGCGCACTACCCAGCGCCGGGGCCACACCTGCCGGAGGCTCGTCAGCGAGTAAAAACAGCTTTTGAAAACCTTCCAGCCGCCCGGCCCAGGGCTCACCCGGCAATTGCCACGCGCCGGCAAGCGCCGAAGGCTCCGCAGCCTCAGCCTGCAGGAACGACAGCTCATAGACCACTTCAGGATGAACGCGCTGCGCAACGCGCAAGGCTTCCTCGGCCAGTGCCAGGGTCAGGGCTTTGGTGCCAGGCCAGACGAGGAAACCTATTCGATGGGCAGTCATTGGGAGATCCGATACGTATTGCCGCAAAAGCCGAGCCTTGGAAGACAGCTCGATCTGGAACATCCAGGTCGTGTCGCGCGTCGCGCAGCATGCCCTGTTCTGCCATAAAAAGGCATCGTCATGCGCTGCCGATCGTCACTTCAGGCTGCCGGACAGGAACTGCTGCAAACGCTCGGTCTGCGGATTGGCCAGCACTTCGCGCGGATCGCCACGCTCCAGAACGACGCCCTGATGCAGGAAAACCAGCTGATTGGAGACCTCACGGGCAAAACCCATTTCGTGAGTCACCACCACCATGGTGCGGCCTTCCTGAGCCAGCCCTTGCATGACCTTGAGCACATCACCGACCAGCTCCGGGTCCAGCGCCGAGGTCGGCTCATCGAACAGCATGACCTCGGGCTCCATCGCCAGTGCGCGGGCAATCGCCACACGCTGCTGCTCACCGCCGGACATGTGCCCAGGGTAAGCGTCCTTGCGATGGGACACGCCGACTTTGGCCAGATAGTGTTCGGCCTTTTCCAGCGCTTCCTTTTTCGACACACCCAGCACATGGACCGGCGCTTCGATGATGTTCTGCAGTGCCGTCATGTGCGACCACAGGTTGAAGTGCTGGAACACCATAGACAGGCGTGAACGCATACGCTGCAACTGCTTGGCGTCGGCAGCTTTCAGGCCGCCTTCCTTGTTCGGCACCAGCTTCAACTCTTCGTTGTTGAGCAGGATCTTGCCGGCATGGGGCTGTTCGAGCAGGTTGATGCAGCGCAGAAAGGTGCTTTTGCCCGAGCCGCTGGAGCCGATGATGCTGATGACATCGCCAGCCTTGGCGGTCAGGGACACGCCCTTGATCACTTCGTGACTGCCATAGCGCTTGTGCAGATCCTGCACTTCCAGTTTGTTCATGCTTTGGGTTTCCACAGAACGGTCAATCACTGAGCAGACGTCCGTGACGCAGCGCCGTGCGCCCCGCCACCTTGGCCAGCCAGAAACCGGGTTGAGCGTAACGAAGCCGCTCGATGGCGAACAACACCCCGGCAGTATTCGCGCAAATGGTACTGACCTGATCGGACAGCGGGTCGATCACTTCGAACAGCGGATCGCCCACCTCGACCCTGTCGCCTGCCGCGCGCAGGAACGTCACCACGCCGGGGTGCGGTGCATAGAGCAATTCGGTGCCTTCGAACGGCAAGCCTTCGCAGGCTTCGTGCGCCGGCTGCGGCCAGTCGCCGCTGATGAAGCCCTGTTCGGCGAGGAACGCCAGAATGCCCTCGGCGTGCGCGATTGCCTGCGGCTTGCCGGTATCGGCCTGACCGCCCAGTTCAAGAGTGGTCGCGAGGCAGGCCAGCGGGATCTGCGCCTGCGGGAGAATCCGCGAAAGGCGCAACCAAGGCAGCGAGCAGGCTTCATCGAAGGAGCTGCCACCGGAATCCTCGGCGAGCAGCGCCACCTGGATATTCAGATGCGCCGACAGCGAACGCCATTGTGGCCAGTGCTGCGGCAAGGCGTACATGTGCAGCGCGGCATCGGCATCACAATGCAGATCGAGCACCACATCAGCGACGCAGGCATGACTGAGCAGGATGCGTTGCATGCCTTGCAATTCGCTCTGCGGTGCGGGCAGACCTTCGAGCGCAGCGCTCATTGCCTGGCGAATCAGCCGGGTATTGGCGCGCGGGTCATCGCCCAGCTGACCTTCCAGCAACTCGGCGACCGGCTCGCTCAGCTCGGTGAAGTCACGGTTGAAATTCTTGCCACTGCCGAACTCGAAACGGCCTTGATGCGCGCCTTGCAGCAACTGCCCCAGGCCCAGCGGATTGGCCACCGGCACCAGTTCGACGACACCTTTGAGGAGGCCTTGCTGCTCCAGCTCGGTCAGGCGTTTTTTCAGCTCCCAGGCCGTGCGCATGCCGGGCAGTTCGTCGGCATGCAGGCTGGCCTGGATGTAGGCCTTGCGCTCGCCGGTGCCGAAGCGAAAGACGCTCAGCGTGCGTTCGGTGCCGAGGGTGCTCCACGGCAATACATGATCGGTTCTTTGCATTTCAGACCTTCCGTGGGGCGAGGTAGCCCAGCCAGCGACGTTCGGCGATCTTGAACAGCCGCACCAGAATGAATGTCAGGCCCAGGTAGAAAACGCCTGCGGTGATGTAAGCCTCGAAGGGCAGGTAGAACTGCGCGTTGACCGTACGGGCCGCGCCGGTGATGTCGATCAGGGTCACGATGGACGCCAGACTGGTGGTCTGCAGCATCATGATGACCTCGTTGCTGTACTGCGGCAGCGCCCGGCGCAAGGCCGAGGGCAGCAGAATGCGCCGGTACATCTTGGCTTTCGACATGCCCATGGCCCGCGCGGCCTCGATTTCACCGGCCGGTGTGGCCTTGAGGCTGCCGGCGATGATCTCCGCCGTGTAGGCGCTGGTGTTGATGGTGAACGCCAGGCAGGCACAGAAGGTGGCGCTGGACAGCCAGGGCCACAAAAAGCTTTCGCGCACCGCATCGAACTGGGCCAGCCCGTAATAGATCAGGAACAGTTGCACCAGCATCGGCGTGCCGCGAATCACGTAGGTGTACAGCCAGGCAGGCATGTTCACCCAAGGGTTTTTCGAGACCCGCATCAGGCCCAGCGGCAATGCCGCCAGCAGCCCGAACGCGAGCGAAATCGCCAACAGCTTCAGGGTGGTCAGCAGGCCGCCGAAGTAAAGCGGCAGGCTGTCCCAGATCACGTTGTAGTCAAAGATCATAGGTCAGCCGCCCTCACGCCTACCGAGTAGCGTTTTTCGAGGTAACGCAAGGCGAGCAGCGACACGCTGGTGATCACCAGGTACATCGCCGCAACCGCCAGAAAGAAGGTGAAAGGCTCGCGGGTGGCATCGGCCGCCTGCTTGGCCTTGAACATCATGTCCTGCAGACCGACCACGGAAATCAGCGCGGTGGCCTTGGTCAGCACCAGCCAGTTGTTGGTGAAACCGGGAATCGCCAGACGAATCATCTGCGGCACCAGAATGCGGAAGAACACCTTGCCGCTGCTCAGGCCATACGCCATGCCCGCCTCGGCCTGCCCCTTGGGGATGGCCATGAACGCGCCGCGAAAGGTTTCCGAGAGATACGCGCCGAAGATGAAGCCCAGCGTGCAGATGCCGGCCATCAACGGATCAAGATCGATGTAGTCGTCAAACCCCAGCAATGGGGCGACGCGGTTGAGCAGGTCCTGGCCGCCGTAGAAGATCAGCAGAATCAGGACCAGATCGGGAATACCACGAACCACCGTGCTGTACAGATCGCCCAGCCAGGCGATCCAGCGTACCGGAGACAGCCTCAGCGCCACGCCGATCAGACCGAGAACGATCGCCAGAGCCATCGACGACAGGGCCAGCTGCAACGTCAGCCAGGCACCTTCGAGGATGACAGCTCCGTAACCTTTCAACATGATGTGCGGTCCTCAAGCGTGGAATAAAAATGGCGCAATCCAGGCAATTCTGTTTGCGCCATTGGTCAGGGTAAGGACGACGACTTATTTGCCGTAGATATCGAAATCGAAATACTTGTCCTGGATAGCCTTGTACTTGCCGTTGGCACGGATTGCGGCGATGGCGGCGTTGAGACGGTCAAGATTGGCCTTGTCGCCCTTGCGCACGGCAATGCCGATGCCGATGCCGTCACCGAAGTATTTCGGATCGACGAACGACGGACCTACGAACGCATAGCCTTTGCCTGCGTCGGTTTTCAGGAAGCCGTCCTGCAACAGCGTGGCGTCGGCGACAGTACCGTCCAGGCGACCTGCACCGATGTCCAGGTAGATTTCGTTCTGCGAACCGTACGGCGTCACTTCGACACCTTTGGGAGCGAGGACTTCACGGGCGAAACGCTCGTGGATCGAGCCACGCTGCACGCCGATCTTCTTGCCCTTGAGTTCAGCCAGGCTGTCGCTGATCGTAGTGCCGTCCTTCATGACCAGACGCGCCGGGGAATTGTAATACTTGCCGGTGAAATCCACGGACTTCTTGCGGTCGTCAGTGATGGACATCGACGACAGGATCGCGTCGATCTTGCGCACTTTCAGCGCCGGGATAAGGCCGTCGAATTCCTGCTCGACCCAGGTGCACTTGACCTTCATTTCTTCACACAGCGCATTGCCGATGTCGTAGTCAAAGCCGACGATACTGCCATCCGGGGCCTTGGACGCGAACGGAGGGTAAGCCGCTTCGATACCGATTTTCAGTGGTTTTTCATCAGCAAAGATCGGCTGGGCGAGCACGGACAACGCCATCGCGCCAATAAGCATGAGCTTTTTCATTTCCAGGGACTCCATCGGTAAAGCACGACAAGTGGCAAAGTGAGCAAGCGCCCAATGTGCGAAAGGACAATCTCGGGGAAAAGCGACGCCGGATACGTGACACCGCGCTGGCGGCTCACAGCCCTTCGGCGAATGAGGGGCATTTTAACGACAGGCTCGAAGTCGATATTTCTTCAATGCGACAACTAGTTACAGAAGCGCTTGAAAACCCACTACACGGTATTGACGGGGCCTGTTTCTGCTGATCCAGCAGTGGAGGCTTAACCCGTTATAACAGCAAAAAGCGCGCCCATTATTGGCAAACCCTTTTAATCCGGCAAGCCCAGCGTGCCACATGGCGATTTAAAAGCCTTGCTGCGTCGTACTTTCCTACACAGAAACCCCAGACATGTCCCACAACGAAGCACTGCGCGACAACGCCGTGTAAACCGGTAACAACCCGATATATATCCCTTTTCCCGTACCAGACGCCGAAAACGAAGGCGCCCCGTTCGGCTCTCACCGAACGGGGCGCTTCAGTCACAGGATCGCTCAGACAGCGTTCATGGCCTTGTGCGTGTCGATCAGATGCTGCACCACGCCCGGGTCGGCCAGGGTGGAGATATCACCCAGCGCATCGTACTCGGCAGTCGCAATCTTGCGCAGGATACGGCGCATGATCTTGCCCGAACGGGTCTTCGGCAGACCGGGCGCCCACTGAATGAAGTCAGGCGAGGCAATCGGACCGATCTCCTTGCGCACCCAGTTGCGCAATTCGGTGCGCAGCGCGTCGCTCGGTTCTTCACCGCCGTTGAGGGTCACATAAACGTAAATGCCCTGCCCTTTCAGGTCATGCGGCACACCGACCACAGCAGCCTCGGCGACTTTCGGGTGCGCAACCATCGCACTTTCGATTTCAGCCGTGCCCATGCGGTGGCCGGAAACGTTGAGCACGTCGTCCACACGCCCGGTGATCCAGAAATAACCGTCCTCGTCACGACGGGCACCGTCACCGGTGAAGTACATGCCGCGGAAAGTCTTGAAGTAGGTGTCGACGAAGCGGTCGTGATCGCCGTACAGCGAGCGTGACTGGCCTGGCCACGAATCGAGGATCACCAGATTGCCCTCGGCAGCGCCCTCGATGAGGTTACCCAGGTTGTCCACCAGCGCCGGAATCACACCGAAGAACGGACGTGTCGCCGACCCCGGCTTCAGGGCGGTCGCGCCCGGCAACGGGCTGATCAGGATGCCGCCGGTTTCGGTCTGCCACCAGGTATCGACAATCGGGCAGTTCTGCTTGCCGACCGTGTTGTAGTACCAGGCCCAGGCTTCCGGGTTGATCGGCTCGCCCACTGAACCCAGCAGGCGCAGACTGGAACCGTCAGCACCTTCAACGGACTTGGTGCCTTCAGCCATCATGGCGCGAATCGCGGTCGGCGCGGTGTAGAGGATATTGACCTTGTGCTTGTCGATGATTTTCGACACGCGGGTGATGTCCGGATAGTTCGGCACGCCTTCGAACAGCAGCGTAGTCGCACCATTGGCCAGAGGGCCGTAGACGATATAACTGTGCCCGGTGACCCAGCCGACGTCGGCGGTGCACCAGTAGACTTCACCTGGTTTGTAGTCGAACACGCGTTCGTGGGTCAGCGCGGCATACAGAAGGTAACCTGCGGTGGTGTGCAACACGCCCTTGGGTTTGCCGGTCGAGCCCGAGGTGTAGAGAATGAACAGCGACTCTTCGGCGCCCATCTCTTTCGGCGCGCAGGTGCTGGACGCCACCTCCAGAAGCGAGTGGTACCAGATGTCACGGTGACGGTTCCATTCGATCTCGCCCCCGGTGCGCTTGCAGACGATGACCTTCTGCACGCTGCTGGTTTCCGGGTTGGTCAGGGCGCGGTCGACGTTGGCCTTGAGCGCCGTCTTCTTGCCGCCACGCAGACCTTCGTCAGCGGTGATGACCACTTTGGAACTGCAATCGATGATCCGGCCGGCCAGCGCTTCGGGCGAAAAGCCGCCGAACACCACCGAGTGAATCGCACCGATCCGCGCGCACGCCAGCATGGCGACCACAGCCTCGGGGATCATCGGCATGTAGATGGTCACGACGTCGCCACGGTGCACGTCCTGGCCACGCAGCGCGTTGGCGAACTTGCACACTTCGGCGTGCAGTTCGCGGTAGGTGATTTCCCGGTGCTCGGAAGGGTCATCGCCCTCCCAGATGATGGCGATGCTGTCGCCGCGTTCTTCCAGATGGCGATCCAGGCAGTTGTAGGCAACGTTCAGCGTGCCGTCGGCGAACCATTTGATATCGACACGGTGATCATCGAACGAGGTCTGTTTGACCACGGTGAAAGGTTTGATCCAGTCGAGGCGCTGAGCCTGTTCACGCCAGAAACCATCAGGGTTGACCACCGACTGCTGGTACATGGCCTTGTAGGTCGCTTCATCCGTCAGCGTAGTCGCTGCGACTTCTGGGCGGACGGGGTACAGGGAAGCTGCACTCATCTTGGTTACCTCGGTGGATAGTTGTTGTTTTATGCCCCTGTTGTATCCCGCCCCACCCGCAGGGGCCATTCGACGTTGGTATTACCGGGCGGGGCCGGAGCTGCAAGCCATAAGCCATAAGCCATAAGCATGAAGCATGAAGCTTGAAGCTTGAAGCTTGAAGCTTGAAGCTTGAAGCTTGAAGCTTGCAGCTTGCAGCTTGCAGCTGCCCTCAAGATTATTACCATTTTGATAAAAGCGCTTATCCAAAGTCTTTATATATGCACTGTCGCAACAGGCATAGAATTCGATCCGCCAACAAGGCAGACATCAACTGCCCCCACGCAGTGTTGTTCCAACTCGAAAAACGTATCAGACCGCCCTAGCCCATGACGTCAAAAACGTGATGCGACGGCGCTCACTTTGAAAAAGGTAAACGACAATGAAAGCTTTATTAGTGGCATTGGCCCTGTGCGGTATCAGCAGTTTCGCCATGGCCGAAGAATCGCAGACCAAAGTGGCTGCGCAACAGGCGCGTGTCGAGCAATATACCTACGGCACTCATCTGGATATCGCCCGGGTTATTTCCATCAGCCAGATCCCTAACGTCTGCGCAGTGGTCCCGGCGCGCATGGTGTATGAAGATTCGCAAGGCGCGCGCCACACCATGGGCTATCAGGTGATGGGCAACGGCTGCAGCAACGGTTGAGGCTTCTTGCCGTTGCAACCTGTGCACGACGCCTCGCCGCTATATTAAGGTGCGAGGCGCATGCACGAAGTGGCTGACAGGACTATCAATGAGCGAGTTATTTATCGAATGAATGCGGATCTGATTCGCGCCCCAATTCATAGTCGCGCAACTTGTTGGCAATCGTTGTATGAGACACCCCCAGGCGTTTACCTAATTGGCGACTGCTGGGATATTGCGCATACAGTTGTTCCAGCACCGACTTTTCAAAGCGCCCGATAATAGCGCCCAGCCCGCCCTCCAGCGACACTTCACTCAATCCTTGTCGCACGCCGTAATCCGGCAAACGGATATGCTCGGCCTGCACCTTGCCGCCATCACACAGCGATACGGCCTGAAACAATACGTTTTCCAGTTGCCGCACATTGCCGGGCCAGTGGTACTGACTCAGACGCTTGATGGCTGCAGGCGATATGCCGGGCAGCGGACAGCCGATCTGCCGGCTGGCCTGATCGAGAAAATGCTCCACCAGAGGCTCAAGACCGTCCAGACAGTCGCGCAGTGGCGGTATATGCAGCGACAGCACGTTAAGGCGATGATAAAGGTCCTGCCTGAACAGGCCCTTGGCGCACAGCTCCGAGAGATCGACCTGAGTCGAACACATCACCCGCACATCGAGAAACATGTCCTCGTCGCTGCCGACCCGGCGAAAGCTGCCGTCCTGAATGAAACGCAGCAGCTTGGCCTGCATTCGCGCGCTCAGCTCACCTACACCATCGAGAAACAGCGTGCCGCCCGCGGTCAGTTCCAACAGCCCCAGCCGCCCTTCCGCGCGCGCGCCTTCGAACGCACCGGGGTCATAACCGAACAGCTCGATCTCGGCCATGGACTCCGACAACCCGGCACAGTTGAGCGCCATCAGCGGTGACTGGCCGCGCGGACTGGCCAGGTGACAGGCGCGGGCCAGCAATTCCTTGCCAGTGCCGGTTTCACCCTCGATCAGCAACGGCGCATCGAGGGGCGCCATGCGCCGCGCCTCGCGAACCACGGCAGCCATGACCTTCGAGCTTTGAAAAATGCTGTCGAAGCCACGCAACTCCTGTTTGCGCACATGGTAGATGCGCTCGCCGACCCGATCAGCACGGTGCAGCGTCAACACGGCTCCGGCCATGGCCTCGCTGTCGTCATGTTCCGATTGCAGGGGCGCGATGTCGGCAAGAAACACATCGCCGCATACCTTGACCCGCAGGCCATTGATCCGCGACTGGCTGGCGCGCACCAGCTCAGGCAGGTCGAAATCTTCGGCGTAACGCGACAAGGGCATGCCCGGCACTTCATCGACCCGCACGCCCAGCAACTGCGCAGCGGCACGATTGGCCGCAACGATCGCCCCCCCCATGTCGATGGACAACACCGGGAACTCCAGCGCGCCGAGCAAGGCATTGAGCTCCATGTGCCGGCGCTCGCTGGGCATCAGCCCGACACGTTTGACGCCGAACACCCCGGTGATCGCCTCGAACTTCGGGCGCAGGGCCTGGAACTGCAGGTTGATCAGGTTCGGGCAATGCAGATAGATCGCGTCACCGTGCTCGCCCCCCACTTCACCGCGCGCCACGTTGACGCCGTAAGCCACCAGCAGATCGAGAATGTCGCGAAGAATGCCGATGCGGTTCTGGCAGTGCACCTTGATGCGCATGAGTCATCGTCTCTGTCGGGGTATGTTTTTTATGAAGCGGGAAAATTAATGTCAACAATACGTTACGCATGCACGCTTCGCGAGGGGCAGGATGCTTGATTTCAGGCTTCATCCATCGCATGCGTAAACTTTTCGTTACGAACCAGTACTCAAACCCGCGCGCAGCCCTGCCCACACCCGCTGACGCGCCCTCGAAACCGGGTTATTCCTGAACCCAGGCTTTTACAAGAACACTCAAAAAACAGCAGCCTTTCGAGGACATCAGCATGGCCCAGACGCTTTACGTGGCACGCGAGCCGGACGCTTCGGGCTTCATCGATTACACGGCAGACGAACATGCGGTATGGAACACCCTGATTACCCGGCAGATGGAGATCGTCGAAGGACGTGCCTGTCAGGAGTATCTGGACGGCATCGAGCAACTGGGCCTGCCACTCGATCGCATTCCTCAGCTAGGCGAAATCAACAAGGTTCTGGGCGCGACCACGGGCTGGCAGGTCGAGCGAGTGCCCGCGCTGATCCCCTTCCAGACATTTTTTGAACTGCTGGCCAGCAAGCGTTTTCCGGTGGCGACGTTCATCCGTAGCGCAGAAGAACTGGACTACCTGCAGGAACCGGACATCTTTCATGAAATATTTGGCCACTGCCCGCTGCTGACCAATCCGTGGTTTGCCGAATTTACCCACACCTACGGCAAACTCGGCCTGAGCGCGAGCAAGGAACAACGCGTGTACCTGGCCCGGCTGTACTGGATGACCATCGAGTTTGGTCTGGTCGATACACCGCAAGGGCGGAAAATCTATGGCGGCGGCATCCTTTCTTCACCGAAGGAAGCGTTGTACAGCTTGTCGTCAGCCCCCGAACACCAGCCTTTCGATCCGCTTGAAGCGATGCGCACGCCTTATCGCATCGACATTCTGCAACCGCTGTACTTTGTCCTGCCGGATCTGAAGCGTCTGTTCGACCTGGCGCAGCAAGACATCATGGCGCTGGTCGGGCAAGGCATGCAGTTGGGCTTGCACGCTCCCAGGTTTCCACCTAAAAACCAAAAGCCACGCCGCCTGACACTCGGCCCGCTCTCCGAAAAGGACACTCTGCTTATGACCACCTTGAATCAAGCTCACTGTGAAGCCTGCCGTGCCGATGCGCCGCAGGTCAGCGAAGCCGAATTGCCGGAACTGCTCAAGCAGATCCCGGACTGGAACATCGAGGTCCGCGACGCGGTGATGCAGCTGGAAAAAGTGTTTCTGTTCAAGAATTTCAAATGGGCGATAGCGTTCACCAACGCGGTGGGCGAAATTGCCGAAGCGGAAGGCCATCACCCGGGCCTGTTGACCGAGTGGGGCAAGGTGACCGTGACCTGGTGGAGCCACTCGATCAAGGGCCTGCACCGCAACGACTTCATCATGGCCGCGCGCACGGATGAGGTGGCCAAGGGTGCAGAAGGCCGAAAATAAAATGATCAACGGGCCGCGGACCCTGCTCATGCGGTCCGGCCCAATGAAATCAAGCTGCTCAGCGCCTCGCGAGGCGAAAAGCCGGACAGTGAAAAAGCCATTTTGTTTCACCACCAGGGCAATCAGGTTAAAAAAATATCCTGATTGTCATTTTCAGTGGGTTATCCTGCGCAGGCTTTTTTAAAGCACGGTTCTATCTGCAACCCCTTGCGAGGAGCGACGACGATGCATGAAATCCCTAACTTCCCACCAGGCCAACAGGAACCACAACAGTCGACTCTGGCTCAGCAAGAGCTTGGTCAACCTGTCGCAATGAAAGCAGCACCCTCGGCTCAAGACAGCCAGAAAGCCGGACGCAAAGACTGAAGGCGATTGTTTTCAGGCGTATCGAAAAACGGTTTTGCCGGTTTTCAATACGCCTGGAAAACCAGCAACAGGCAAACAGCAGATTTTTATGAGCGACTTCACTGAAACCCAAGCCAGCGCCCTGATTGGCACCGCCGAGAAAATGATCGAGATCTGGTCACGCCTCAGCCCGGAAAAACAGAGCGCCCTGCTCGCCCGTTTCGGTACTCAGGAAAACGCCTTGGCCGCTCTTGTGACCACACACCTTGTGGCACCAAGAGACAAATAGCCCCCTCCATTCAGGTTTATTTCAATCTGTTGCACCTGCATCGCCCGATGCATCGGTATGATAAGCACTTCGAGAGCTTGCTAAGGGTTTTTTCCCCGCCCGCTCGAATGCCATGCCCGCAAAAGAACGAAAGCCCGCCCCATGTCCGAGACACAGCAAAACACACCACAAACCCCGATGGCCGTTACCCTGACCGTCGTGTCCATCGTGATGTTCACCTTTATCGGCTACCTGAACATCGGCATTCCCCTCGCCGTTCTGCCCGGCTATGTCCACAGTGATCTGGGCTTCGGTGCAGTCATCGCCGGGCTGGTCATCAGCGTGCAATACCTGGCCACGCTGATCAGTCGGCCCTGGTCGAGTCGCATCATCGACAATCTGGGCAGCAAGAAAGCTGTGCAGATCGGGCTGACCGGTTGCGGGCTGAGCGGTGTGTTCATGCTGGTGCCGGTGTGGCTGGACAGCTGGCCGATGGCGAGCCTGGTGATTCTGCTGATTGGCCGGGTGATCCTCGGTGCCGCGGAAAGCCTGGTCGGTTCTGGATCGATTGGCTGGGGCATCGGCCGGGTCGGCGCGCAGAACACCGCCAAGGTCATTTCCTGGAATGGCATCGCCAGCTACGGCGCGCTGGCCATCGGTGCGCCACTGGGTGTGTGGATGGTCGACGAACTCGGCCTGTGGACAGTGGGTGTGAGCATCATGCTGCTGTGCGCGCTGGGGCTCTACCTGACGTGGCACAAAGAGCCCGCGCCGATCGTGCAGGGTGAGCGACTGCCGTTCATGCATGTGCTGGGACGAGTGTTTCCGCATGGCATGGGCCTGGCGTTGGGCGGTATCGGCTTCGGGACTATCGCGACGTTCATCACCCTGTATTACGCCAGCAACCACTGGCCGAGCGCTGCACTGTGCCTGACGCTGTTTGGTGGCAGCTTCATCGCCGCGCGTCTGCTGTTCGGCAGTCTGATCAATCGCCTGGGCGGCTTTCGAGTGGCGATTGTCTGTATGTCCGTGGAAAGCCTGGGGCTCTTGCTGCTGTGGCTTGCGCCCACTCCGGACCTGGCACTGGCTGGCGCGGCGCTGACCGGTTTCGGCTTTTCGCTGGTGTTCCCGGCGCTGGGCGTGGAAGCGGTCAATCTGGTCCCGGCGTCAAGCCGAGGCGCGGCAGTCGGCGCCTACTCGCTGTTCATCGACCTGTCACTGGGCATCACCGGCCCACTGGCAGGCGCCATTGCCGCCGGCTTCGGCTTCGTCTCGATCTTCCTGTTCGCGGCACTCGCGTCGCTCACTGGGCTGGCGTTGAGCGTTTATCTGTACAAGCAGGCGCAGGTGCTGCGCCCGTGACGCCTGCTCCCTATCGTTCCCACGCTCCAGCGTGGTAACGCCGTTCTGGACGCTCTGCGTCCGATCTTGAGTGTGCGGTGCGGCGCAGATCTGTGACGCAGAGCGTCACCCAAGGCATTCCCACGCTGTGGCGTGAGGAACGATAATCTCAACTATCGTGCGACGCTCCGCAGGTCATTATTCCCACGCTGGAGCGTGGGGAGCGATGATCTCAACGTACGCTCAGAAATCCACTTTCCCGCGTCCGGCCTTGATCGAGCCGCGTTTGCTCTTGGACTCCAGGCGTCGGGTCTTGGAGCCTAGGGTCGGGCGGGTCGGGCGGCGTTTCTTTTCGACCTTGGCCGCGTTGACGATCAGCTCACTCAGGCGCAGCAAGGCATCGGCACGGTTCTGCTCCTGGGTCCGATACTGCTGAGCCTTGAGCACGATCACGCCGTCGCTGGTAATCCGGCTGTCACTCAACGCCAGCAGCCGTTCCTTGTAGAACGGCGGCAGCGACGAGGCGTTGATGTCGAAACGCAAATGCACGGCGCTGGAGACCTTGTTGACGTTCTGCCCACCCGCGCCCTGGGCACGGATAGCGGTCAACTCGATCTCGGCGTCCGGCAGATGAACGTTGTTGGAAATCACCAGCATCGGGGTCTCTTCTTCTCGGAAACGGGCAAGGCTACTTGCCAGACTGGGCAGACACGACAACGCTACGCCTGTTCTTGGCCCGGTAACAGACCCACATCACCGCCAGCCACACCGGTATCGCATAGACCGATATACGGATGCCGGGGATCATCAGCATAATGCCGAGGATAAACACCACAAAGGCCAGGCAGACATAGTTGCCATACGGATACCACAGCGCCTTGAACAGCGGCACTTGGGCGGTGCGGTTCATATGCTGACGGAATTTCAGGTGCGAGTAGCTGATCATCGCCCAGTTGATCACCAGCGTGGCCACCACCAGCGACATCAACAGTTCCAGCGCCTGCTGCGGCACGAAATAGTTGAGCAGCACCGCGACCAGTGTCACGGCGGCAGAAGCAAAGATCGCCTTGACCGGCACCCCGCGTTTGTCGACCTGGGCCAGCGCCTTGGGCGCATCACCCTGCTCGGCCATGCCCACCAGCATGCGGCTGTTGCAGTAGGTGCCGCTGTTGTACACCGACAGCGCTGCCGTCAGCACCACGAAGTTGAGGATGTGCGCCGCCGTGTCGCTGCCGAGCATCGAGAACACCTGCACGAACGGGCTGCCGCTGTAGGAATCGCCAGACGCATTGAGGCTGGCCAGCAGGCTGTCCCAGGGCGTCAGCGACAACAGCACCACCAGTGCGCCGATGTAGAAAATCAGGATGCGGTAGATGACCTGGTTGATCGCCTTGGGAATTACGGTCTTCGGTTGTTCGGCTTCGGCAGCGGTGAAACCGAGCATCTCCAGGCCGCCGAAGGAGAACATGATGATTGCCAGCGCCATCACCAAACCGCTGACCCCATTGGGAAAGAACCCGCCATGCTCCCAGAGGTTGCTGACCGAGGCCTGCGGGCCGCCGCTGCCACTGACCAGCATGTAACTGCCCAGGGCAATCATGCCGATGATCGCCACCACCTTGATGATCGCGAACCAGAACTCGGTCTCGCCGAAGACCTTGACGTTGGTCAGGTTGATGGCATTGATCAGCACGAAGAAGGCTGCCGCGGACACCCAGCCCGGGATGTCCGGCAACCAGTAATGAATATATTTGCCGACGGCGGTCAGTTCGGACATGCCGACCAGGATGTACAGCAGCCAGCAATTCCAGCCCGACAGGAACCCGGCGAAACCGCCCCAGTAGTTGTGGGCGAAGTGGCTGAATGAACCGGCGACCGGCTCTTCGACAATCATCTCGCCTAGTTGGCGCATAATCATGAAAGCGATGAAGCCACAGATGGCATAACCGAGAATCATCGACGGCCCGGCTGATTTCAGCACGCCCGCCGAACCGAGAAACAGGCCCGTCCCGATGGCACCGCCCAAGGCGATCAACTGGATGTGTCGATTCTTCAGGCCACGTTTCAGTTCGCCCGAGGGTGAGGTTGTTTCACTCATTCAATAGCCACCTGATCGATCTTGTTCTGTGACGGAATAGAACCTGCTGCGCTCGTGGCGCAACAGAATTGCAGCGTTCGAGGCGGATGGCCCGGAGCGTTGAACAGCACTGTTTCACAGAAAAAAGCGCAGCATTGTACACGTGCATCCCGGCTGAGGTTCAAAACAGGGAGGTCGAGGTGCGCCGGCTGTGTGACAGCGCTTTTCAGAGCGCCGAAAACGACAACGCCAGCCCTGTGGACTGGCGCTGCCATTCATTCACACCGTGCGATCACTCAGGCTTGCGACGACCGAAGCCCGGACGCTGACCTGAACCTGCCGGTGGGCCACGACGCTTGCCTGACGGCGCATCATCGTTGACCAGCTTGATGCCGACACGCTTCGGACCCGGCTTGGCCGGACGCTTGTTCATGTCGCTCGGACGCTCGGCGACCGGTGTGCCACGGCTGTTGTCGGCCGGACGCGGCGCGCGTGAACCGGGCTTGCCCGAATCCTTGCGCGGCGAAGGACGCTGAGTCGAATCGCCACCGCGCGGACGATCACGCTCGCTGCCGGTGATCTGCGGCTGACGCGGTGCGCGCTCGCCGCCGGTCGCCGGAGCACCAGCCGCAGGACGCAAGGTGCGAACGCGCTCGCCTTTGCCCAGAGGGCGCGACGATTGACGCTGCAGACGCTCCATCTTGTCCTTGGTCTTGGCATTCATCTGCGGCTGGGCCACAGGCTGCAGACCGACTTCGGCTGCCAGAATGTCGACTTCGTACTGGCTCATTTCGCGCCAGCGGCCCATCGGCAGGTCGGAGTTGAGGAACACCGGTCCGTAACGCACGCGCTTCAGGCGGCTGACCACCAGCCCCTGGGATTCCCAGAGACGACGCACTTCGCGGTTACGGCCTTCCATCACCACGCAGTGATACCAGTGGTTGAAGCCTTCGCCGCCCGGTGCCTGCTGGATATCGGTGAAGCGTGCAGGACCGTCTTCGAGAATCACACCGTTCTTGAGGCGCAGCAACATGTCGTCATCGACTTCGCCACGCACACGAACCGCGTATTCACGGTCCATTTCAAACGACGGGTGCATCAGGCGGTTGGCGAGTTCACCGTCGGTGGTGAACATCAGCAGGCCGGTGGTGTTGATGTCGAGACGACCGATGTTGATCCAGCGGCCTTCTTTCGGACGCGGCAGACGATCGAACACGGTCGGACGGCCTTCAGGGTCGTCACGGGTGCAGATTTCACCATCGGGCTTGTTGTACATGATGACGCGGCGGACCGTTTCGGCCGCTTCTTCGCGCTTGATGACGCGACCATCGACACTGATGGCGTCATGCAGGTCGACGCGTTGACCGAGGGTCGCGTCCTTGCCGTTGACCTTGATACGGCCTTGGGTAATCCAGGCTTCCACGTCACGGCGTGAACCCACGCCAATGCGCGCCAGAACCTTCTGCAGCTTTTCGCCTGCGGGTCCGATTTCCTGGCTGTCCTGCTTGTCTTTTTCACTCATCTGGGCACCTCCCGGTGTGTCGAATCAGGGCTGGCCGAGAAACGGCAAGACCTGTGCCCGGCGCGCTGTGGATAGCGGCAGGGCGAAATACTTGAAAGCCCAGGCGACACTTGATCGCCGAGGGTCGGCCATCATACGCCCCTGCGCTGGTTTACGCATCCGGCGTCAACGGCAAATGCCCGAATCACTTCTTCTTTTTGCGACCGGCGGTCTTGAGCTTCGCCAGCCGCTTGGCAGACTCATCGAGCACCGTGCGCTTGTCGTCCTTGTCGAGCTTCTTCCAGGACTTGATTTCGCGCTTGCTGCGGCCGCATCCCAGGCAAATGTCATCATCGAACTTGCACAGGCTGATGCAGGGGTTCTTGGTCGAACTCATGGGCAGCGAATCTCATGGCGAGTGGTATCAGATGTGACCCTGGGCTGGCGCATGAATTCGACCGGAGTGCGCGGAACGTTGGCACGACAGTTCTGATTATCGTTCCGCATGCTCCAGGACGAGGTATCAAGAGGACGCAGAGCGCTCATGGCTAGATACAGGTCTTGTGGGAGCGAGCTTGCTCGCGAAAGGGCCCGTACAGAATCCGAAAATAGCAAGCCTGCACCATCGCCTTCGCGAGCAAGCTCGCTCCCACGAGGCTTGTGTATCACGCTGAACGCTTCAGCGTGGGAGCGCTAGTCAATCAGACCTCATCGTCGCCTTTGCCGTCTTCAGGCTCAGGCTCCGTACGCAGCAGGTCGTCAAAGTCGGTCTTGAGGCCCTGCTCCATCGAGTCCAGTTCCACCAGCAGGCTGCGGAAGCTGGTTTCGTCACGCGGCGCTTCGGGCTCTGCGTCCGGGTCGAGGCTGGCGTCGGCCAAGGCTTGCAGGTGCGCAGGCACCGGCGCTTCTTCGAAATCCAGCACCGGCTCGGTTTCCATCTCGCGCAGGTCGGCCAGCGGCGGCAGTTCGTCGAGGCTTTTCAGGTTGAAGTGGTCGAGAAAGCCTTTGGTGGTCGCGAACATGGCCGGTTTGCCGGGCACATCACGGTAGCCCACCACGCGAATCCACTCGCGCTCAAGCAGGGTCTTGACGATGTGGCTGTTGACCGCGACACCGCGCACATCCTCGATCTCGCCCCGCGTGATCGGCTGGCGGTAGGCGATCAGCGCGAGGGTTTCCAGCATGGCCCGGGAGTAACGCTGCGGCCGTTCTTCCCACAACCGCCCGACCCACGGCGAAAAGCGGTCACGGATCTGCAGGCGATAACCCGACGCCACCTCCTTGAGCTCGAAAGCGCGCCCCTCACATGACTTGCGCAATACCTCGAGTGCCTTTTTGAACACCGGGGGTTCAGGGCGCTCGCCTTCCTCGAACAACTCATACAGGCGCTCCAGCGTCTGCGGTTTTCCGGAGGCCAGCAGAAATGCTTCAAGCAGCGGGGCCAGTTCGCGAGGTTCATTGAGGTTCATGAATGTGTTTTAGCTCTACTCGGCTCGCGCCCGGACATGGATCGCCGCAAAGGGCTCGTTTTGGACCAGCTCGACAAGTGACTCCTTGACCAGTTCAAGCACCGCCATAAACGTCACGACCACACCCAGACGCCCTTCTTCGGCGGTAAACAGCTCGGCGAACGGCACAAAACCGCCGCCCTTGAGACGTTCCAGCACATCGCTCATGCGCTCGCGGGTGGACAGTGCCTCGCGGCTGACCTGGTGGCTTTCGAACATGTCGCCGCGGTGCAGCACTTCGGCCATCGACATCAGCACTTCTTCGAGGCTGACATCCGGCAGCAACTTGCGTGCACGGGCTTCGGGAGCGTCCAGTTTCGGCACGATGACATCGCGGCCTACACGGCTCAGGCCATCAATGCCCTCGGCGGCGGCCTTGAAGCGCTCGTATTCCTGCAAGCGGCGAATCAGCTCGGCGCGCGGATCACCCTCTTCCTCTTCGACTTCCGCCGAGCGCGGCAACAGCATGCGCGATTTGATCTCGGCCAGCATGGCGGCCATGACAAGATACTCGGCAGCCAGCTCCAGGCGCACGGTTTTCATCAGCTCGACGTAACCCATGTACTGCTTGGTGATCTCGGCCACGGGAATATCGAGGATGTCGATGTTCTGTTTGCGGATCAGGTACAGCAGCAGGTCGAGCGGCCCTTCGAACGCTTCGAGAAAAACCTCCAACGCATCGGGCGGGATGTACAGGTCCAGCGGCATCTGCGTGACAGCACGCCCGTAGACCAGCGCGAACGGCAGCTCTTGCTGGGCGTCGGCCTGGCTGTCGACTGCCTCGACGGCTGTCATCAGGCGCGTTCACCGAAAGGCGTCGGATCACCACAGCCGACCCGAACGATCTGGGGTTCACCCTCAGCCAGGTTAATGACCGTGGACGCCGAAATACCGCCGATCCCGCCATCGATGATCAGGTCGACCTGATGCTCGAGAACCTGACGCATCTCATAGGGATCGCTGAGCGGCACGCTGTCGCCCGGCATGATCAGGCTGACGCTCATCAGCGGCTCGCCCAATTGCTCCAGCAGGGCCTGGGCGATGGGATGACTTGGCACGCGCAGGCCGATGGTGCGGCGCTTGGGGTGCAGCACCAGACGCGGCACCTCGCGGGTGGCGTTGAGAATGAAGGTGTACGGCCCTGGCGTGTGCGCCTTCAGCGCACGGAACGCGCCGGTGTCGACCTTGGCAAACAGCCCCAGTTGCGACAGATCGCAGCACATCAGGGTGAAGTTGTGCTTGTCGTCCAGCTGGCGCAGGCGGCGGATACGCTCGATGGCGCTCTTGTCACCGATCTGGCAACCCAGTGCATAGGACGAATCTGTCGGGTACACAACCAGCCCGCCGGCCTTGATGATTTCAGCGGCCTGTTTGATCAGGCGCGGCTGCGGGTTTTCCGGATGGACCTGGAAAAATTGACTCACGATTACTTCCTGTTCAGACGGAGGCAGTAGGCTGTTCATGTTTGAATCTGCACCACAAAGGCGGTAGATCTTCAGGCACGGGGCGATAAGTGCCGATCTCGCCCCAGGTGCCAGGACCGTGGAAGTCGCTGCCGGCAGAAACCAGCAGACCGAACTCGCGTGCAAGGATGGCCAGGGTGCCGACCTGATCGGCAGGCTGCATGCCATTGACCACTTCTATGGCGTGCCCACCAGCCTGGACGAAATCGCCGACCAGTTTACGCCGTTTACTGCGGGTAAAGTCATAATGTGAAGGATGCGCGAGGCTGACCCATGCACCCGACGCCCGCAAGGTGGCGACCGTGTCCTCCAGCGTTGGCCAGTGCTGCTTCACATCGCCCAGTTTGCCCGCGCCCAGCCATTTGCGAAATGCCTCGGCGCGATCCTTGACGAAACCCGAGCGCACCATGAAGTCGGCAAAGTGCGGACGCGCAGGCGCATTACCGCTGTCACCCAGTTCCTGCTGAATCGCGCGAGCGCCTTCCAGCGCCCCAGGCATACCTTTGATCGCCAATTTACGGCTGATTTCTTCCGCACGCAGCCAGCGGCCCTCATGCAAACGGCTGATGGCTTCGGTCAGCGCCGGGGCCTGGGTATCGAATCCGTAACCCAGAATATGGATGGTCGCGCCGCCCCAGGTGCACGACAGCTCCACCCCGTTGACCAGTTGCATACCCAATGAATGCGCCGCCGCACGGGCCTCTTCAAGCCCTTCAAGGGTGTCGTGGTCGGTCAGCGAAAGGACGCGCACGCCGTTTTCATGAGCACGCGCAACCAGTGCCGTGGGCGAGAGCGCCCCGTCGGAAGCGGTGCTGTGGCAGTGCAGGTCTACATTCATAGTGATGCTTTCGTGTTCATTGATGTTTGTTATTATGCCGCCACATCCTGCTTCTGGCTGCCATTGTGAAACAATTCATCGACTTCATCCCGCTGCTGCTGTTCTTCATCGTTTACAAAACCGAGCCGCGTGCCGTGGATATCCTCGGCAATACCTATATGGTAGGCGGCATTTTCAGTGCAACGGCGATGCTGATCATCAGTTCGGTGGTGGTCTACGGCATTCTCTACGTCAAACAGCGCAAGCTGGAAAAAAGCCAGTGGCTCACCCTGGTGGCGTGCCTGGTGTTCGGCAGCCTGACCCTGGCCTTCCACAGCGAAACCTTCCTGAAATGGAAAGCACCGGTGGTCAACTGGCTGTTTGCCGTCGCCTTCGCCGGCAGTCATTTCATCGGCGACCGCCCGCTTATCCAGCGCATCATGGGTCATGCACTGACCCTGCCGGCGGCGATCTGGACCCGGCTCAACATCGCCTGGATCATATTCTTCCTGTTCTGTGGCGCAGCCAACCTGTATGTGGCCTTCACTTATCAGGAATTCTGGGTCGACTTCAAAGTATTCGGCAGCCTGGGCATGACCCTGATCTTCCTGGTCGGCCAGGGGATCTACCTGTCACGCCACCTGCACGACGCCGCTCCCAATACGACCAAATCCGAGGACTGACATGCTCTACGCAATCATCGCCACCGACGTCGAAAAATCGCTGGAAAAACGCCTCAGCGTTCGCCCGGCACACCTGGAGCGCCTCAACGCACTCAAGGATGAAGGCCGTCTGGTGCTGGCCGGTCCACACCCGGCAGTCGACAGCAACGACCCCGGCGCTGCCGGTTTCAGCGGCAGCCTGATCGTTGCCGAGTTCGAATCGCAGAGCGCCGCCAAGGCGTGGGCCGAAGCCGATCCGTTCGTGGCCGCAGGCGTCTACGCCAACGTCGTGGTCAAGCCGTTCAAGCAAGTCCTGCCCTGATTCCCGCTCCCCGATAGCATCTGCATGCCCTGCTTCCACTGAAGCAGGGCAGTGCCGCCTCGCCCCTCACTCATCATTCCCGCTTGCCTGCCGATAACCCGCTCAATGTGCGAATTTACACGGCTTGGTAAAAGGGAGTTCAGATGCGTTCAGCGATGTGGTGTCTGTTGGCGATATTGATGGCGGCAAGTGTGCAGGTAAACGCCGAGGCGGTCAGCGAAGGTGGCGCAGTACAGCCTTTGCATCAGCCCGGCGCCGCCAGCCAGATGGCCGACCTCCAGTTGCGCCTCAAGGACAGCGAGCGGCAGCGCGAAGAATTGACCCGGCAGTTGCAGAACGCCGATCCGGAACGCAACAACGCCTTGCTGACACGTTTGCGTCAGGAGAACCAAAAGCTCAAGTTGCAGCTCAAAGAAGCACTGTCCGCAGCGCCCCCGCGCCTGCTGACCGAGCAGCAACAATGGTTCATCGCAGGCGGTGGCGTTGCGATGTTCGCCCTTCTGTGCGGTATATTGGTCAGCGGTTGGCGTAGGCAACGTCGGCAGTGGCTAAATTGAGTGAGTCATGAGCGAGCTGTTACTAATTGATGATGATCAGGAGCTGTGCGAACTGCTGAGCAGTTGGCTGAGCCAGGAAGGCTTTCAGGTGCGCGCCTGTCACGACGGGACCAGCGCGCGTCAGGCATTGGCCGACGCCGCACCCGCTGCCGTGGTGCTGGACGTGATGCTGCCCGATGGCAGCGGTCTGGAGTTGCTCAAGCAATTACGTGCCGACCACCCCGACCTGCCGGTGGTCATGCTCTCCGCACGCGGCGAGCCACTGGACCGCATTCTGGGTCTGGAGCTGGGCGCTGACGATTACCTGGCAAAACCCTGCGACCCTCGCGAACTCACTGCGCGCCTGCGCGCCGTGCTGCGCCGCAGTCACCCGGTAGCATCGTCCAGCCAGCTCGAACTGGGCGACCTGACCTTCAGCCCGATGCGCGGCGTGGTCAGTGTCGACGAAAAGGAGCTGACCCTCACGGTGTCCGAAAGCCGCTTGCTGGAAGCGCTGATGCGCCAGCCCGGCGAACCGCTGGACAAGCAGGAACTGGCACAACTGGCCCTGGGCCGCAAACTGACCCTGTACGACCGCAGTCTGGACATGCACGTCAGCAACCTGCGCAAGAAAATCGGCCCGCATTCCGACGGCCGCCCGCGCATCGTCGCACTGCGCAGCCGCGGCTATTACTACGCGCTTTGAGCCGCTTGACGCGGCAAGTCGAAAGCCCAGCGCTTCTGGCGTGTAGCCTTAAGCTGACAACTTGCAACGGTCTCCTTACACAAGCTTTACCAAGCGTTGACTGCGCTTGACCTTGATCTCCCTAAACTGGGCTCATCGGCATCGAGCCGCACTAGAGACAAGGAGATACACAATGCGCAAGACCCTGATCGCTTTGATGTTTGCCACTGCCCTGCCGACCATTGCCATGGCCGCACCACCAGCGCCACCTGCCGGTGGCCCGGATGCTGACGGACCTGCCATGCACATGGATCGCGATGACCGCGGCCCAGGCCCACGTATGGATCGCGGCCCTGGCCCGATGGGACCGATGGCTGAGCTGGACCTGACACGTGAACAGCGTCAGCAGATCGAACGCTTGATGCGCGAGCAAAAGCATGAGCGCCGCGAAATCACTCAAAGCTACCTGGAAAAAATGCCTGCTGCCGACCAGAAAGCAATGCACGACGAAATCGAAGCCAAACGCTCCAAGACCGACAGCGAAGTTCGTGCACTGCTGAGGCCTGACCAGCAGAAGCTGTTTGACGAAATCAAGAAGAAAGAAGATGAGCGTCGCGCCGAATGGGCCGAGTTCAAGGCCTGGAAAGCGGCAAAAGCAGCAAAAACGCTGTAACCATCAGGCCTCGCGGCCCGGTGCGCTGAACACAACCCGGCATGCACGCGCATGCCGGGCTTTTTTACTGAGACCGAGGAAATCCCGTGCGTTCATTGTTCTGGCGAATCCTGGCCAGCTTTTGGCTGGCCATCGCTCTGGTAGGCGGCCTGTCGGTACTCATGGGGCATATGCTCAATCAGGATGCGTGGATCCTCAGTCGCCACCCGGTGCTCAACTCGTTGCCCGAACAGTGGACGCAGCGCTTCGAGGACAAGGGCGCGGATAACGCTCAGGAGTTTCTTCAGGACATAAAACGACGCAATCGTATCGACACGCAAGTGCTCAGCGACAGCGGCGAGCCCATGGTACGCGGTACGTTCCCGCCGCGCGCCGCAGCCCTGGAAGCACGGCAGCGGGAAGACGACGATCAGGGGCGCAAACTGCCCTGGCGCCGCCTGGCCACCGAGTACAGCAGCCCGAAGACCGGCGAAACCTACCTGTTCATCTACCGCGTTCCGCACCCGGAGCTCGACGAGTGGCATCGTCAGAGTCTGATGTGGCCATTGAGCGCGCTGGGCATTGCCCTGGTGGTGCTGACCCTGTTCAGCCTGTTCGTGACGCTGTCGATTACCCGACCGCTGAGTCGCCTGCGCGGGGCGGTGCACGATCTGGGGCAAACCAGCTATCAACAGCACAGCCTCGGACAGCTGGCCAACCGCCGTGACGAGTTCGGCGTGCTGGCCAAGGACTTCAACCGCATGGGTGCGCGCCTGCAAAGCCTGATTGGCAGTCAGCGCCAGTTGCTGCGCGATGTGTCTCATGAACTGCGCTCACCGCTGGCCCGGTTGCGCATTGCCCTGGCGCTGGCTGAACGTGCGGAGCCTGCCGAGCGTGAAAAGCTCTGGCCACGGCTGGGCCGTGAATGTGACCGGCTTGAGGCGTTGATCAGCGAGATTCTGGCCCTGGCACGCCTCGACGCCGAGCTTCGCGGCCCGGAGCCCGTCGACCTCGAAGCGCTGCTGCAGCGCCTGAAGAACGACACACAACTGGACGGTATCGATCAGAATATTCACATTGATGTGCAGGACAACCTGCAGTTCAAAGGCTGGCCGGACATGATCGAACGGGCGCTGGACAACCTGCTGCGCAACGCGCTGCGCTTCAACCCGAGCGGCCAGCGCATCGATCTGCAGGCAACTCAGGTCGGCGATCACATCCGTCTGAGCGTCCGCGATCATGGCCCAGGCGTTGCCGACGAACACCTGACGCAACTGGGCGAGCCGTTTTACCGCGCCCCCGGCCAGACCACGCCAGGTCACGGCCTGGGGCTGGCGATCGCCAAACGCGCAGCGGAACGACATGGCGGCACTCTGATGCTGGGCAATCACCCGGATGGCGGGTTTATCGCCACGCTGGATCTGCCCAGAGAGCCGCTCAGTTCATCGTCTGTCTGATCAGCCCTGCCACTCGCTGACAAACCCGCCCACATCGACTTTTGGCGCTTCGCGCGGCGGGTTCAGCGGGGTGCCCAGGTACAGAAAGCCGAGCACTTCTTCGCCGGCTTCAAGGCCGAAGCCCTTGGCGACCTGTGGCGCATAGGACAGCTCGCCAGTCCTCCAGACCGCACCGATACCCAGTGCATACGCTGCCAGCAACACGCCATGGGCGGCGCATCCGGCGGTGATCCGTTGTTCCGAGTGCGGGACTTTGAAGTGGTCCTGCAAGCGCGCGATCACGACCACCACCAAGGGTGCACGCAATGGTCCAAGACGGGCCTTTTCCAGCGCCTGCGGGGTCACTTCAGCGCCACTCTCCTGCAGCGCCTGCGCCAGCATCTCGCCCATGCGCTCACGGGCCGCGCCTTCGACCGTCAGAAAACGATAGGGCTTGAGCTGTCCATGATCCGGCGCGCGCAATGCGGCACCGAACAGGATTTCCCGCTGCGCAGCGTCCGGGGCCGGGTCGACCAGTCGTGGAACCGATACACGATTGAGCAAAACGTCGAGCGCCTGCATGGACTGTCTCCTTGAAAAGTGATCGGGCATTCTAGAGCCTGTTTAGCGTCAATAACGAGTGCGACGGACAATTCGTTACCTCTGCGCTTGCAGCCGGTCCTCGGCCGCACCGGTTTACATGACCTCAAGCGCAGGTAGAATGGCGCCTTTCCTCACACCAGCCAGAGCCTGTCATGTCGTTGCCGACCTTGCGTATCATCGGTTTCATTATCGGCATCTTCCTGATCACCCTGGCTGTCGCCATGATCGTGCCCATGGCCACGCTGGTCATCTACGACCGTTTCGAAGACCTGCGCGAGTTTCTCTGGGCCAGCGCCATCACCTTTATCGCCGGCCTGGCGTTGGTGGTGCCCGGACGCCCCGACAACGTTCAGTTGCGCCCGCGGGACATGTACATGCTGACCGTCTCCAGCTGGATCGTGGTGTGCATTTTCGCCGCCCTGCCCTTTCTGCTGACCCAGCACATCAGTTACACCGATTCGTTCTTCGAGAGCATGTCCGGCATCACGGCCACCGGTTCGACAGTACTCAGCAACCTGGACAGCATGTCGCCGGGCATTCTGATCTGGCGCTCAATGCTGCACTGGCTGGGCGGTATCGGCTTCATCGGTATGGCCGTGGCGATTCTGCCCCTGCTGCGCATCGGCGGCATGCGTCTGTTTCAGACCGAGTCCTCGGACCGCTCGGAAAAGGTCATGCCCCGCTCGCACATGGTGGCCAAGTTCATCGTGCTCGCCTATGTCGGCTTTACCGCGCTGGGCAGTCTGGCTTTCTGGGCGGCGGGCATGAGTCTGTTCGACGCGATCAACCATGCGATGTCGGCGATTTCCACCGGCGGGTTCTCCACTTCCGACCAGTCGCTGGCCAAATGGCCGCAACCGGCGGTGCACTGGGTGGCGATCGTGGTGATGATCCTCGGCAGCCTGCCCTTTACGCTGTATGTCGCGACATTGCGTGGCAACCGCAAGGCGTTGATCAAGGATGAGCAGGTTCAGGGGCTGATCGGGCTGCTGTTGATCACCTGGCTGGTCATGACGGTCTGGTACGCCAATACCACGGACCTGCCGTGGACCGAGGCATTGCGCCATGTAGCGCTGAACGTGACTTCGGTGGTGACGACGACGGGTTTTGCACTGGGTGACTACAGCCTGTGGGGCAATTTCTCGCTGATGCTGTTCTTTTATCTGGGCTTTATTGGCGGCTGTTCCGGATCGACAGCCGGCGGAGTGAAGATCTTCCGTTTTCAGGTGGCCTACATTCTGCTCAAGACCAACCTCAATCAACTGATCCATCCGCGCGCGGTGATGAAGCAGAAATACAATGGCCATAGGCTGGACGATGAGATCGTGCGTTCGATCCTGACCTTTTCGTTTTTCTTCACGATCACTATCTGTCTGATCGCGCTGATGCTGTCGCTGCTCGGGCTGGACTGGATGACGGCGCTGACCGGCGCTGCCAGTACGGTATCGGGTGTAGGGCCGGGGCTGGGTGAGGTCATCGGGCCGGCGGGCAATTTCTCTACCCTGCCGGATGCGGCCAAATGGATTCTGTCCGGCGGCATGCTGCTTGGCCGTCTGGAAATCATTACTGTGCTGGTGCTCTGTGTACCGGCATTCTGGCGGCATTGAGGCCTGCCTGGCAGAGGCCGCGGGTAAGGCTTTATCGTTCCCATGCTCCGCGTGGGAATGCAGTTCGTGACGCTCTGCGTCACACGGCGGTTTTGCGACTTCAGGTGAATTGGGGCTCGGCTCAGATTCTCGTTCCCGCGCTCCGCGTGGGAATGCAGTTCGTGACGCTCCGCGTCACACCGCGGCTCCGCGATGTCAGGTGGATTGGTGTTCGGCTCAGGTCACCTTTTCGCCCCTCGGCGAGTTACTTTGATGGGGCCAAAGTAACCAAAACCCCTGGCTCCGTTTCCGGCCCGACTTCGTCGGGTTCCTTCGCCCTGTCACTGATCCGGGGGTCGCCGCAACGCGCCATCCATGGCGCGGTGCGGCTAGCCC